>PLXP01000027.1 GCA_003151435.1 Acidobacteriaceae bacterium | reverse complement strand
ATGGGTAGTGTGTAGTGGCTTCCTTTGATGAAATCAACTGGAAACTTCTGATGCGTGCTGTGCGCCACCATACGGACTGTGCGTGGGTGCTGTTGTACATCGAGAGATGGCTGAGAGCGCCTGTGTGCATGCCGGATGGCACCTTGGAAAATCGCGAGAAGGGGAGTCCACAGGGTTCAGTGGTTAGCCCCATCTTAGCGAATCTGTTCCTGCACTATACGTTCGATATGTGGATGCAGCGCCAGTTTCCTGCATGTCCATTCGAGCGTTATGCGGACGATGCCATCATCCACTGCGACAGCGAGAATCAAGCTCGCCGGTTGCTGAACATGCTCCAGCAACGGTTTGCGGAATGTAAGTTGGAACTCAGTCCGCAAAAGACCAAGATCGTTTACTGCAAGGATGCGAATCGACTGGGCAATTATCCAGAACAGCACTTCGACTTTCTAGGCCATACTTTTCGGCCACGTGGGGCGATGAGCCGTTCCAGCAAAATGTTCGTCAGTTTTATTCCAGCAGTCAGTGCGAAGGCCACCAAGGCGATGCAGTTGGTTTTGCGCCAATGGAAGTTTTCGCACCGCGGCGACCTTGCGTTGGAGGACCTCGTGCGGTGGCTTCAGCCGATAGTTCGCGGCTGGGTCAACTATTACGGGCGATTCAATCCGTCAGCGCTTTATCGGGTGCTGCGCGTGGTAGACGAGCTGTTGGTTCGCTGGGCGCGACGCAAATGCAAGGGATTCAAGAAGCATTCAATGTGCGCTTGGGAGTGGCTGAAGCGACTCAAGTCAAGACAGCCAACTCTGCTTCCGCATTGGAGCCTTGTGCCCACGGTTGGACGATAAGAGCCGGATGAGCCGAGAGGCTCATGTCCGGTTTTGGGAGAGCGCGGAGGTGAAATCCCTCCGCGCCACTCGACTCGCGAAGTGCCAGAAATGATGTACGCCTTTATTCAACGCAACAAGCCAGTCTGGCCAATCTCTGTTCAGTGCCGAGTGCTGCTGGTGACGACGCGCTCATGCCCGTCGGGTGGGACAAAACAGGTGCTCTTGCCAAGCCAGAGAAGCCTCATGCAGGCGCAGGGAAGAGCACAATTCATAACTCTTCGCTTAAGATTGCCCTTCCTGAGATGACTCCGCGTAGGTTTCAGCAAAGGACTGGTCCGGCGATGTCGCTGGCCAGCCAACCATGACCAAAAACACATCAAGGACGAAGAGCGCAATGGCAACGTCGTTAAAGAGCGTAGCCTGGCGCAGATTCGGCCATAGTTGGTTTGCAGTCCAAAAGAGAAAGGCAACTGCAAGCATGATCGCCTTAACGAATTCCATGCGCGCAGGCCGATGCGCGCTCTGATAGACCATGTATGCAAACGCGATCAAGGCAAGTGGAAATTCTCTGAGAAAGTTATGGGATCTGGCAGGAAACAGACGCGGAAAGGCGTCTCATGCGAGCAGCACTCCGACGCTTGCCAGCGTGACCACACCAAACATCACCGGGAGGGCCCTGTGGGTCCGGTTGAGACGAATGTACATAGGTCATTATCGGCCATCTCTCAAAAGGAAACCAAAAGGCAGTTCGAGAAAAGAGAAACTGACGTTCTATAAGATATGGCCCCAAGCCGCCATCGCGCGACTACTCTCGTGATTGTCCTACCCTCACGTGGGTCGGAGACACCGGCTCTACACTGCCAACAGTTAGACTCCAGTGACTGCATATCAAGATCGGACAGTCCAACTTCGGCAAAGCGTGCTCGACAATCGTCCGAACAAAATCAGATTGTTGTGGCGCTGCAACATTTGGAGCCTGCACTCAGGTGCTCTAAGGCTCTGGCACCTGTTCGCTGAATCTGTAGCCGACGTAAGCATCGGTCAACAAATACTGCGGATTTAGCGGATCGTCTTCGATTTTCTTGCGCAATTGGCGGACATACGTTCGAAGGTACTCGAGCTCGTTACCATACTCCGGCCCCCACACGGACTTTAGCAGGCGGGCATGTGGGATCGGCTCGCCAGCGTGCATCATCAAGTAATGCAAGACCTCGAATTCCTTTGGAGTCAGATGAATCGAGCGTCCACTCTTCGTCACCCGGTATTTCACCGGGTCCAACTCGAGTTGGCCATGGCGAATCGGTGCGTCCCGATAGGTATCCTCAGCATTTCTTCTGCGTACTGCCGAGCGCAATCGCGCCGTCAACTCCCGCACTTGAAACGGCTTCGTGATGTAGTCGTCTGCTCCGGCATCCAGCGCCAGCACCTTGTCATCCTCGCTGTCCATGACTGTCAGCATCAGGATAGGCAAGCGCGCAACTGCACGCCGGATGCAGCGGCAGGCTTCTACTCCGCCCATCCCCGGCATATCCACGTCCAACAGCACCGCATCGAACCAGGTCACGCGAGCCAGCGATAGTGCCTCCTCGCCGCGGGCCGCTTCCACAACTGTGAAGCCCATGCCAGTCAATGTCACACGCAATGCTCGCCGCGTGGAACTGTCGTCGTCCACCACGAGGATCGTGCCCTGCCCAGCATTCGACTTCTCCGTATTCAAAGCATCCTCCTTGCGTCCATGGGAAGGGAAAGAAAGAATGTCGTTCCTTCCTTGTCATCGCTTATGACCCACACATGCCCATGATGAGCTTCAGCCGCCTTCCTTGCTACAGAGAGCCCGATGCCAGTACCGGGAACAGCATCTTTCAACTCTTGTGACCGGTAAAAGCGCTCAAATATCCTCTCCCTGTCTTCAATCCGAATCATCGATCCGAAGTTATGAACGGAAAACAAAACTTCGGTATGGCTCGCTCGCGCGGCAATCTCAATCAGCGACCCGGTCGTCGAATACTTTCGCGCATTGTCGATGTACTGCGCGAGAATCATTGCCAGCAGTTCGCGATCCGCGCGCACAGTCAACGAAGGATCATCTACAGCAACATTAACGGTGTTCCTTCCCGCTTCCACCGGATGGCCGGCCAATACGTCGTACACCAAATCAGCCACCCTTACGTCGGCTGTATCCAGGCCTACCTGCTTCGCCTCAAGCTTAGCCGCTTTCAGAAGCTGTGTGCACAATTTGTTCAATCGCACCGCTTCCCCGTCGATCAGCGTCACCAGATCGCGCTGCGGCTCTGTCAACCCTCCCAACTCAAGCAAGCCGGAACTGGCCGTCTGAACCGCCGTCAGCGGCGTCTTAAACTCATGCGCGAGCGCATCCATTACCGTCGCGCGCAACTGCTCGCCTGTCTTCGCAGTCTCAGTTCTCTCTTCCTTGTCGAACCACTTGTGCCGGTCCATCGCAATTGCGGCAAGAGACGCAAGCGCATCGACCACAAGAGAACTGAGTTTCCCCCGCACCACCAAAGCGCCCACAGATCCAGGTCCGGCTCGCAGGATGCGTTGCCAGGTCTGATTGCTCGCGTCATCCTGTGAAGCATCCCGCAAGTAGCATTCTTTAGCCAGATCCTCTTCGCCCGCGTCCCAATCGCCCATCCTGTCCTGACGGCTCAGGTTCACGTCGAACAAGGCCACCGCTCGCGCGTTGAATATGCGATGAATCAAAACAGCAAGCTGCGGTCCCTGCGGCTGGCGCAGATCCAGCAGAAGCGAACTGCGGCTCAACTCATATAACTGCTCCATCTCTGCGCGATGAGCGACAGCCCTTCTTGAGCTTCGCAGCTCTTTTGCCGACAATCTACTGATTACAATCGTCGTTATTTCAAATGCTCCAAGCGCAACCATCTCCTGCGGATCTGTCATATAAAAATGGAATAGAGGCTGTGTAAAAAAGTAGTCCAGACAGGCCACCGCCAGAAGTGAAATCAGCGATGCCTGCCAGAAACCGAAGAGCGACGCTGCGGCCACGACAAGCAACAAATAGAGGAGGCCGATCGTCAACAGGTTAACCTGCAGAACAAACCCGAAGCAGGTCAGCAGAGCGAGGACCGCGCTGGCTGCTACGCACTGCGCCAGAGTCCGAAGTTTTCGCGGCAGTTGCGCCGGTTCCAGCACGACTGAATTTGCCATCTAACTTGTACCTTGCTCAACTGGATTTCCAGGCAAGCTATAGCTTAACTGGAGTGTCGTGAAGATATTATAAGGATTTGATTTGTATGATATATAAACAAAGCAGGGAGCGGATCAATCGACCCCCCGCTCCCTGCCGGCCATAGTTTGCCAGGTTGCTCCTCTGGCAAAGTACAGATGTGCAACGCGTTATTCAGCGTTTACTGGTGCATTTGGCGCCGCCAACTGGCTGTATTTTGCCTGGAGCGTTTCTGCTTTGGATGCCTTGTACAGGTAGTACTCGTAAAGATTGCGTGCCGAGTCTACTGGTCTTGGGTATTTGCCGAAGGCGCCCGAGACGTTCTTGCTCCTCCGCTCCCACTCCTTCTTCTCCTCTGCGGCCTGGCGAAGATAGTCCGCCTTCTGCGCGTCGTAGTAACTGACAAGAACCGCATACTGCGCCGGCGCGTGAGCGTTCAACGCCAACTCCTTCACCTGCGCCTTGGTGTAATGGGCACCAGTCTCTGCGGCAGAGGCCGCGCTCTGCGCGCTTGCTACACCCGCTAATGCGAGGGCCAGGATGCATGTTGCAAGTAGGTTGAGTTTCATGTGCTTGATACCTCCCATGCTTTGATACTAGGCAGAAAACATGAGGGGCGCATGAAGA
>PLXP01000144.1 GCA_003151435.1 Acidobacteriaceae bacterium | reverse complement strand
TTGCAGCCGCCTTCTTTGTTACCCGCAGCAAGCGCAACCTCTTGATGGAGCGCCGCTACTCACGGCCAGTAGATAAGAGCACTGGCCTGCGCTCCGATCAGACCGTGATCCTGACCACGCTGGCATCCGCTACAGCATACCCGGAAGCATTGCGGCATATCTGCTACTTCGACGCGGAAAACAACAGACGATTGAAGTTCCTGACCAACAACTTCGCGCTTCCGGCGCTGACCATCGCGCAACTCTACAAGCATCCCCACGGACTCGCGCCTCCATAGTGATTCCATGGTTCGCGTCATGCACCATGGGTCAGGTTCCCACGAGCCAATCGTTCCGTTTATCAGTCGGTTGTATATCGAATCTCAAGCCGGCGAATTTGTAAACAGGAATAGGCCAATACCACTGCGATCAACAACAGTAAGCCAAGAGTCGCTGCCCAGCCCGATACCGGGTCCGTCTGCACAGTCAGAAGCGCGAAGATCCCATCGCCGGGGATAGTGACCGGCATCAGGTGACGCAGATAAGACGCGACGCTGATCTTTTGAAGAAGAGACGGCAGGACTGGGTTGATTGCTTCCCACCCAAGGACAAGCATTGCGGCTGGCGTGGGGTTTCGGAACATCATGCTCAACAGCAGGAACACCGCTCCATAGCCGAGGCAGGCGAGAATGATGATCGCGAGATAGGCCTCCAGTTGTCCCAGGCCGGGGCCGTTGAAGACACAATCCTGTCCCGCCGCACCGAAAGCGGCATACATCAGTGCAAAATCGGCGATGATGGCACTTCCAAACAAGACCAGGGCGCTGATGGATCCCGCTGCGAACTTCGCCAGCAACAGAATTTCCCGGCGCACCGGAGATAGAAGATATAAGTGCAGGCTGCGCTCTATCATCTCTCCGCGAATCAGCCGCGAAAATATTCCGAGGCATCCGAAAAACACTCCAAGACGAATGTAATAGAACTGCACGATGCCTGCTAGAACGTTCGTATCGTCGCTCAAAGCGAACGCGGGATGTGATTCGAACAATAAGTGGATCAGAATAATGAGCGTTGGAATGAATGCGAGGAAATAAATCCAACTCGCTTTCCATGAAAACAAATTCCTTCTCACTTCGATGCGAATCAAGCGCCGCGCCTGCAGCCACCAAAGGCCCCAGGGCTGTTCCATCAGGTGCTTCTTAAACGTGTTCGCTCTCTCTAGCATCACGCGGCACTCCCGTCTGACCCAATCAGGTATTGGTAGATGGCATGGGCATCATCGTCGGCAGGGGCAACCGCCTCAATCCTGACCAAGCCGTCCACCGCGATTTCATTCAACAATGTGTAGAACTGGTCGATATCGCCGGTGCGAAGGAAGACTCCCTTTCCGTCCGCGTGCAGTCTTGCTTCCACACAATGGTTTACCGCAAACATCTTTGAAGCGAGCAGCTCAGGATGATCGCAACGGATGAGAACCTGCATCGGCTTGTCGCGCACTTCCTGCCGAACCTGGTGAATATTCCCCTCGGCGATCAGGTAGCCGCCGGTGATGAAAACCACGCGATCGGAGATCCTGTCGACCTCATCGAGAATGTGGCTGGAGATGACCAGGTGCATTCCCTGCCGGCCAAGTTCCTCGAACAACGCAAGCGATTCAGCCCTCGCCATGGGGTCTAATCCATTCAGGGGCTCATCAAGCACCAGCACCCGCGGATGATGCGCAATAGCCTGGGCAAGTCGAATCTTCTGGCGCATGCCTTTGCTGTAGCCGGCAATCTTTCGGCCCGCTGCATCCACCAGTTGGACGCGCTGTAGCGCCTCCTCAGCCAGCCTGAATGCATCGGCTTCACTCATCCCATACAGCATCAGGCTGTCCATCATGAAATCCCACCCGGTCAATCCGCGGGGGAAAGAATCGAACTGCGTGCAATATCCCACTTCACGAAAGAACCGTTCCGCATTACCGGGAGTGAGTCCGAGAACCGAGATATTCCCGCTCGAAGGTTGAACCAATCCCGTCATCAGGTTCATGAGTGTTGTCTTGCCTGACCCGTTGGGGCCTACCAGCGTGGTAACACCGGGCGGAATCGAGAGCGAGACTCGGTTCACACCCAGGACCTCGCCATAAAACTTGGAGACGTTTTCGAATATGATCCGATCATTCATCGCATTCATCCCCGGACCACCTCACGAGCACGGATTCGTGCGTTCAGCATAGCCACGGACACGACGCAGATGAGAATGAGTACACCGGCGATCGCTGCATTCGGAATGTACTGATCTGGCCACCTGACTTCCGGCGCGCCGAGTAATCGCTGCCATAACTCCGACATGATGACTGGCAGGTTCAGCAGGAACCCCCACTTGGTGCGCAAGATCGCACTTACAATGCCGCCCACGCCCGCTGGAACAAATATCGCCGCAAAGATGAGTCCCGTTGCCACAACCCTCCACTTGACCCACGAAGAAAGTGCAAGGCCGAGAATGGAAAGAAGAGTGATCCAGATAACGGCCCCCGCCATAATGCCGCCGGCCAGTGGTATGTTAGCCACCGCCCAGGGTTGGGACGATGAATAACCCTGGTAGGCAAAGAGAAGCAGGCAAGGTATCCACGTAACCAGCGAAAGCGAAGCAAACAGCGCGATGAATTTGCCTAAGACATACCCGACGCGCGAGATAGGATGACTGAGCAGAATCGGAAGGGCATTGTCCGCGAGATCAAATGTGACAAGTCGAGGCGCAATCCATGCGCTCAGCACCAGCGCAAGCCAGGACTGCGTTTCGAGGACCTTAAGGAAGTACGCGGCATCAATCGTCAACACCTGCGGATTCCCTCTCATGATGATCAGCCTTGCTACAGGATTGTTTGCAAGATAGATGCCGATCAGGAAGACGATCACGGGCAGCATCGAGAGCGTGAAGAGCCCAACCGTAATCTTCGACGACCACACTTCTGCAAATCCATATCGTGCGAGCACGACAACTCGTGTCCACAGCGGGGTCACCCTGCCTGAGTAGGCTCGGTATTCGTGCTTATAGACTGACAAGTTCCCCCCTCGCCCGCTCGTTGTCCATCGCGCGCAGAAAGATGTCTTCGAGCGAATCGCGCCGCAGATGGATGCGGCGAATCTGGATTCCCTTTTCAGCCGCGATTACATATAGATCGCGCGCTTCAATTTGGTCAGGCATCACGAGCTTGACCCGGCCGTCCGGAAAGCAGGCACACTCGCAACCTTGCCCGCGAAGGCTCTCGCAGAATTCATTCGTTGCGCCCACTGTTTCCAGTTCAATGAAGTTCCGGTGCGAGCGACGCTCTGCTTCGATGTTGCACAGAGCAGCGACGCGCCCATTCTTTAGGATCAGCACCTCATCGCATGTCTCATCGATATCGCGCAGCAGGTGCGAGGAGATGAGCAGCCGTATGCTCCCTTCTTTTCGAATCTCCTTGATGACTTGAATCATGCGCTGGCGTGCCATGGGGTCGAGGCCGTTGGTAGGCTCATCCAGAATCAGCAGCCGTGGTCCGTGCGCCAGCGCCTGGGCCAGCTTGATGAGTTGTTTCATTCCCAGCGAGTAGGTGTTGACCTTTCGGTATCGCACTTCACCCAAGCCAACATAGAAAAGCGCCTCGTGCGCGCGCTCCAGTGCTTCGCCCGCCGGCAGCCCTGCAAGCTCCGCCATGTAGCGTACAAATCGCACGCCACTCATGTTTCCGATGAACGAATCGTTCTCGGGCATGTACCCGATGCGCTGCCGAATACTTGCCCTGTCGCGGCACGCATCCAGACCAAAGACGCGGGCTGATCCACGGGAAGGAGTATGGAACCCAAGCAGGGTATTGATCAGCGTAGATTTTCCGGCGCCGTTGGGGCCAAGCAGGCCGATCGCATTCCCGCGCAACTCGCCTGTGAGCCCGTCCAGTACGGTCCGGCCGCCGAGCTGGACTTCCAATCGGTCAAGATCGATGACACCCATGTCATTGCTTTACGCTTTGGCCCGCGAACTTGTTCCGGGAATCGAGCAGTGCGCCCAAAGTGAGGAAATCGAATCCGAAGAGGCGGCTGTCACTGGCCACCTCGATGCGACTCTCTTTTCCCCATGCGCAGATCGCGGTGGGTCTGGAATCTGCCGCCAGTTTCCGGATCGCATTCGCTGACTCGCCGTTGAACTGCGAGAGCAGCGGTGTCAGTACCGGGCTCAGATTCTGGTAAGCCACTGCGGAGTAATTCTCATTCTCATCTCTAGGAAGCAGCGCCCGGAATGCCGCCGAATGGGCGAGCGAATTACCGCTCGCGTGGGTGTGCAGAGCTTCAATCAGGAGTGCGCGATTGGGCGCGATAATCATGAAGCCAGCCGAGAACGTATAGTGTGCGATCTCTGTGCCGGATTTGAGGTCACGGACCGCATAGAAGCGCTGAGAGCCAACCTGGCTCGGTTCAATGCCCACGGTATGCGATTCTGCCCCATGTGCCTGGCTGTTGATCGATCGCGTCAGCCGCTCCAGGGTGTTTTCCAGCTTATCCGCGTTGTTGACTTCAATCACCGCCTTCCACGACGGCGTGGGCAGTATGGGACCATCGAGCGAGATGAGAAAATCCCCGCCGAGGTTCGCCATCAAGTCATTGCGAACGCTGATCTGGAGTTTCGCATCAGCCTCGCTCCAGTCCGCCTTCGTGCCGCTTTCTTGGGTGGCCATAGCCATGATGTCATCGGCGATGGCGCTCGGATCTTTCGAAAGCCCAGCCACTGCAACCGCTGCATTCGGCGTCACAAAGTCCAGCGATCCAATGGGGGCGGGGCTGGCGAGCCACGATGCGACGCGTTGCCTGGTTCCCGAAAACTGCAGATTCAGGTGATTCTGAGGGACACCGTTGGTTTCGCGATGCTCCGCGATCAGGTACTGCACTTCCTCCATTCCGCTGTTCTCGATCGTCGCTTTGTGGGCCGGCCGCTGATGTACCCGCTCGAACCCGCTCCTCAACATCTCATGAAGGTCCGCCGCAAGAATGATGCCGGCGCCGCGGTCATACGCGGCCGCAATCTGCTTTCCAAAATCTCCAGTAGCAAACCCGCTCGCGCCTGCATTCAACTGCGCATCCAACTGCTTGAGCGTGCTGATGCTGTTTGAGAAAACCACTTCATGTTCCCGGACAACTGCATATCCCCCGGATCGAGTCTCAACAGCCGCGTTTGCTGCCGCCAGTGAATGCTCATCGAAAACCACAAGTGCATTTTTCGAATCGGAGAACTGTTTCCGCAGCTCGTCGTCGAGCCCGCTCCTTTGCACATCGGCAACAATCGCAACGCCGGGGTGGCCGGCTTGTTTGACTCCCACAATCACAACTTCATCGCCCAGATATTGGCTCACGTCATGCAACTTATCCACCAGCGCATCCAACTCCGCCGTGTTGTGCTCATGACTGCGTCCCCACCACTGCTGAAGCTCAGGACTCTGATTCAGTTGGTCGTGGAAAATCGAATTTGCCTCGCTCAGGAAGTCGCCGAGATTCGGAATGCCGATGTACAACAACGTATCCGCGGGCACTCGCGTCAGCAGATCGCTGCCATAACGCGGCTGCGGAAAAGGAATCTGCCCGATCCGATGCTCAACGGTGGCCATCTCGGCCAGGAGACCGACGTACTTCTCGCGATCAGGGCTCCAAGCGAACTGCTGTTCCAGCGGCACAGGGCTCAAGTTGTCGCTTGTAGCGATCTGATCGCCGGGATGCAGCATCGTGTGAATGCCCGCGTGCACAACCTGGACCGATCCCTGCAACACCGCCACGCGCGATCCCTTGATTCCCGAATTCACCGAGAACACTGTCCCTGTCACCGCGACACGGCAATCTGGGGTTCTCACATACAAGTGGCCTGACGTGCGCTTCGCGGCCTGCACGATGACGGCGCCCTTATCGAGCGAGACCGTCATGTTATGCCCCCTCGCGCCCACGCCCAAAGCGCTTCGCTCGTTCACCTCAACCGTTGAGCCATCGGACAGGCGAAGAACGGCGCGTGACTCACCAGTGGTCCGCAGGTGTTCTCCTTCGCGCAACACGGCCCCGGGCGCCAACTGACGATCGCCCGCATCTGAGATCAGAAACGCCGCGCCGTCGATCGATTGCACCTGTGCACGTACTCCCGGCGGAACCTCCCAGTACGCCTTGTATATGAAGAGGCCGCCTATCAGAAGCGCAAAAGAACTGGCAAGCGCCCATCCCCACGCCTGCGGACGCCACCTAGCCGGGCGTACCGCCTTCGGCGCAGACCAATCCAATGCCGCTCCTCCCGTTCCTTCGCGGAAGCGTCGCAGGCAAACGCCGCAATCGTGCAGATGAGCCTTCACAACGAGCGACCGCGCTTCAGAAAGAGTTCCTTCGCGGTACGAAGCCAGTAGCTGCTGCACGTTTTCGCAGCTCCTGATCGCGCCGATCATGGCATCATGATTCATCTCAATACCCAGGCGATTGGAGACCCTTCCAGCGGATGCGGAAATCGCTTCGGAGTCGGGCTTATCGGCCTGCAGCGCTTCTATGGCCATGTCGAGTAATGCCTTGTCGTGCGGTTTCATCTGATCCCCCGTTCAAACTCTTTCAGTCGCTTCTTTAGCTTCGATCGCGACTGATGGAGTGTCACAGCCACCACGGCCTGCGAAGTGCCCATCAATTTCGCGATCTCGCGATTCCCCAATTCTTCCAGGTATCGCAACGCGAACATTTCTGCCGCACGCGGAGCCAATTCGCTCACCGCCTGCCGCAGCAGTCGGCCTAGTTCCCTGCTTGACGTCTCGATCTCCGGAGACCCGCCCAGCCTCGTCGACGTTATGCCGGCGGCGGCCTCCAATGGCTCCGTTGCCGCAGCGTTCCGCCTTCGAAGCAAGTCGAGAGAACCGTTGATGGCCGCTCGGTACAGGTAGCTTCCGGCATTTGTCATCGCAAGGCTTTCGCCATTGCTCAGGCGCAGAAACACCGCCTGTGTAACATCCTCCGCATCTGCCATGTTGCCGGTAATGCGATAGGCTGCGATGAGGACTCGCCGGTAATGCTCCGCGAACAGCCGCGAGAGACGGTCGTTGGTTTCAGGCATCGGAATGGTTGCGATGGCGGCGCTCACGGGTCCACGCTTTTGACTGTTCATATAGATGACGCTGCAATTGGGCGATTATTAATGCAGTCAATGACAATTACGGCGAAGTGGCAGTCGGTGTTCCGCTTCTGGGAGAAATAAAGCGCATCCGGGCTGAAGATACATCCGGTGCAAGTCGAACCTGGAGAGACACTTTCGTCGAGCATGGGGCTGGACATCTCTCGTTCGTCCGCCGTCCCGGAATCTCTGATAGGTAATGCAGGGTTGTGAACCAGTTGTCCCCACACACTCAGAACCCTGGGAGTGTCTCTGACCGTGTCGATGAGTCCCCCGGCCTTTTTATAGTGCCATTCGAGTAACGCGAGCCCCTTATGCCTCATCGCACTCAAGGGGGCCTTCGCGTTCAAACCCTCGGAAACGATGATCGCAGTGGGGGATTGCGGGCAGGTTTGAGCAGCGAGGTGGCGCTGGAGCGGAAGAGCCACCCGCACATGTCCGGATTCGGCTGGAGCACGACCTTTGTCTACCCGGTGAAAATATCCCGCGACAGGTTCTACAAAGCGCCTCTATACTGTTCGCGTGTTGGCTGGCTTCCCGCGCTTTGTTAACGGCCTGCGAATCGAAATCCACGGTTAGCTCCACCGTTGCCGGGACTTGACCCCTCGGCACGCGTATCTTTGTCCTCCGATTGCTATTGACGGCTTTTTCGGCAATGGCTATGGATCTCTGTTCTCCTACTCACCGCCGGCAAAGGAGGAACACCTGTCAGGCGATGAAACCTCGCGGAAAGAGCCGCAAGAGGCTCCCACCAGCGCTTCATCTCGTGCAAGGGCATGGTCCACAGCCTCTCCGGAAAATTCCAGCCCGTCCCTTTCCGCACAGCCGCAGGCAAAATGAACACCGATGAAGTGTCGGCGCAAGCCAAGCGCATCCCCGACTACGAGCCCAACAAATACGACACGTATGACGGGGTGGACGTGGCCGAGGTGACAGTGGACACGGAGACCTGCCGTATCCATGTGAAGCGCGTACTGGCGGTGCATGACTGCGGACGTCCGATGAAACCCGCACAGGTGATCAGCCAGATCAACGGCGGGTTCCTGCAGGGCATCTCGTACACGCTCTTCGAGCACCGTCTGCTCGATCCCAACTACGGCATCATGGTGAACGCCAACCTCGATAGGTACAAGATCATCCGCTCGTATGAGGTGCCGGAGATCGAGGTTCTATTGACCGAGTCGTACATCGGGCAGAGCTCGACGGATGCGTCGGGTATCGGCGAGGCAGCGGGCATCATCTCCGCAGGCGCCGCCCGTGGTGCGCCGCTCGCGTGAGGCCGAGGCTGTGCTGACCGGCAAAGCCATTACTGCGGAGATCGCACGCGCGGCCGGACAAGCTGCCATGACAGGCGCCATGCCGCTGTCAATGAACGGCTACAAGGTGCAGCTTTTCCCGGTCGCGATCTATCGCACGATTTTGCTGGCGGCTGGACAAATGGATCGCGACCCGAGTGCCGCAGGTTGACGACAACGGCCGCAGGCGCCGCGCAATCGATTCGCCGCGGCGAGCAGAAAGGAAGCCTTTATGAGCACCACAACGGACCGTCCGCCGCAGCCCTGCCAGTGTCTGCGCACCAAGAACCCCTATGGCACAACGCCTAAAAATGCCGAGACGTGGGCCCCGGGGATTGACACCACCTCAAGCTATTGGTGTCCGCACACTATGGGGCCCGCAGGCCCGGATGAGCACTACGTGCATCTCTCCCGCTGCACGCCGTCACGCGCGTGCTACGAATCCTCTGAGGAATAGTCGCCGGTACTGGCAAACTTCGCCTCGTCGTACACTGTGCAAATGCGAGTGATATGGTCGGCGGAATTTGGCAATGCAGACGTGCTGAAGGTCGGGGAAGCAAAGATGCCCGAGCCCAGCGAGGGGGAAGTGCTGATCCGCGTGGACGCGGCGGGAATCAACCGTGCGGACCTGCTGCAGCGGCAGGGAAAGTACCCTCCACCTCCCGGAGCCTCTGAGACATTAGGCTTGGAAGTCGCCGGAGAAATTGTGGCGCGGGGACCGGGCGCCGAGCAGCGCTGGAAGATCGCAGACAGAGTTTGCGCGCTGGTGCCGGGCGGCGGATATGCCGAGTATTGCGTGGCGCACAGTGGCTGCTGCCTGCGGGTTCCGGAAGGCATGGGGCCGGTGGCGGCAGCCTCTCTGCCTGAAGCGGCCTTCACAGCGTGGGCCAATCTGTTTGATCCGCATCGGCTTGTTGCAGGCGAACGCTTCTTGATGCAGGGCGGCACGAGCGGAATCGGAACGCTTGCGATCCAGGCTGCCAGGGCATTCGGGGCATCCGTTGCGGCCACGGCGGGATCGGCGGAAAAGTGCCGGTTCCTGCTGGAGTTGGGCTGCGAGCGCGCCTTCAATTACCACGAAGACGATTGGGTCGCCGGCGCGCTGGAGTGGTCCGGAGGCAAAGGCGTGGATGTCGTTCTTGACATGGTTGGCGGCGATTATTTCGCGAAGCATTTAAAGGTGCTCGCGAGAGATGGACGTCTGGTGCACATCGCCACATCGCATGGCAGTGAAGTGAGCCTCGATTTGAAAGCGGTGATGGCGAAGAGGCTCGTGATCACCGGATCGACGTTGCGCTCGCGGCCGGTGGNNTGGTGCAGGCGGGGAAGGTGCGTCCCGTGGTTGACCAGGTGTTCTCACTGCAGGATGCAGCGAAGGCGCACAAGCGCATGGAGTCAGGCTTGCACGTCGGGAAGATTGTTTTGCAAGTGGCGTGATGTTGAGATTGGAACGCCTTTTAAAACCATGACGGTGTGGCGCCCGCATTGCGACGTGCACTATTGCGCGACGAGCATGATGGGAGCACGCCAGTATGAAGCCTTGAGCGTGGCTGGATCAAGCACGGTAACTTGGCAATCGTACTCCCCTTGGGGGAGGCGATTGATGCCGAAGGTAAAGCTGAGCGGTGCAGTTCCGAGACGGCTGGCGGCGCTGGGAACGATGGCCACGGGTGGGGTTTCAAAGACCTTCGCACCCGCGGAATAAAGGCTAATGAACGCGACGAGAGGCTCACTGCCCGCGGCGGGGGTTTGCCTGTACGCCTGCAGGTAGACGTAGATCTCGCGATCGGTAGCAAAGACGCGCGTGACGCTGGGGATCAGTTTCTTGCCATCCTGCACGAGCGGATTGACGGCATCTTCTTTTGCCTTTTCCTTGCCTTTCGTGACATCGTAGAGCGCGGCGTTAAGCTCGACCCGCTGGCTGCTCAACACCACGGAACTGATGGGGACGTGCTTCTCTTCCCTGTTGAGGTTGGGAATGACGAAGGTGGTTTGATAGGTGCCGATGCGTCCCGTCTCATCGTCGCGCGCCAGAAACTTGATCATGTATTTGCCGGGCAGGAGCGTGAAGCCGGTGTCGTACTCGATGGGTCGATGCGCAAGCTCGGCAGCGGTGGCGTCAGAGAGCTTGATGTTGACGTTGTCGCGGACATTGGTCACGGTGGTGCCGCCGACCAGGTCTTTGATTTCGCCAACAAAATCGATGAGCGTATGTTCCGCGCCTCCGCGCTTTGCGAGAGCGAGTTCGCGTCCGGGAATCTTGACGATGATGGGGACGAAATACTCGGCGCGATTGAGCTGGAAGTGATCGATCTCCATGGCAATGGAGAGTTCGGTGATGGGATCTTCCAGCATGAGCGCATCTTCAAGCTGACGCTCCTTGTCGACCGCGGTGAAGCGGCTGAACACCTTGTCGGCGTAGTAGCCCTGGCGATAGTTCAGGTCCGCGGCGAGATTCTGCGTGAGAGAAATCTTGATGCGACGGAAGTGGCCGTTCTGCGCGGTGTTGGTCGCGTAATAGCCGAGGATGTAGTAATCGGAGATGGCCTGCTGTGCCTGGACGATACCGCGCGTGAGGTCGTTGTTGTCAAAGAGCGCCTTCCCCCCCGTGTCCCCTGCGAGAGCGAAGAGCGTGTCCTGCGAGCGCTGGAAAGCGTCAGTGTTGGCCTGCGCCGCTGCGCCGGAGTAGACGCCGGAGTTGCCCGGTGAGCCTTGCGTGGCATCGCCTAACGGAGCCTGTGCGACAAGGCCGCGCGCATCGATGGGCCAGAAGGAAACACCGGCCTTGATGGCGGCGTCAACCGTGGCATGGAGTTGCGCCTGGTTGTCAATTCCGTTGAGGCGCAGCCCGCTGGCAAAGTAGATCAGCGATTTTTTCTCGTTCAACTGGCCGAGCATTTTCGCCGCAGTTTGCAGCGCGGAGAGTTGGCGGTCGGTGTTGAAAACGTTAAACTCGCTGTCGTCCTGGCCGAACGCGGCGCCGGTGTCGGCACTGCTGGCATCGTCGATCGTTTCGGCGTTACCCTGGCCCTCGCCGACGATGAGCGTTTCAAGAATGCTGAGCAGCTTGTTGCGGTCGGCCGTGAAGTCCTGGAGAATATCGACGGAGCCGCCCTGATAACGAAGAATCGAGACCAGATCGACGGTGGTCATCTGGGTGCGGATAAACTGCTGCGCCGCTGTGAGCGCACGCAGTTGATCAGCAGGCCGCATCGCCGACATGTCGAAGTAGAGCGCGAGAAGCCGGCGGTTTTTGTAGCGCTCGTTTTCGATCGATTCTGAAGCGATCTGGGTCCGCGTCAGTTGTTTGTAGAGCTTGATATTCTCTGTGCCGGGCGCGGCAACCGGCACAGGGACAGCGCTGTCGACAAGACTTTGATGCTCACAGAATCGAACCGTCTGCGGTGCGCCGTCTTCAGTGAGAGCAAAGTCTTTTGCGGTGAGCCCATGGATGAAATTGACCTGCTTGTCTTTGACGACGACCGCTTCGACCACCAATTGCACTTTCATGGTGACCGTGAAATTCTCTGAGGAATTGGCGGGCTTGTTCTGGCCGATCTGCTGCGCCGCAACCGGAAGGGCCGCGCAGAGCAGGAGGAGAACGCCGAGGAAGCTTCGCATCTCAGAACCTCAGGCGCAGCGTGGTTTGCAGGCTGCGCATTGGATTGGCGGCGACGGGCACGCCGAATTGCGTGCTGTTGACAATGGTGTTCCAGCCAGTGAAGACGCCATGATTGAGCACGTTGGTGGCATCGATGCGGGCGTCGAGAAAAAAGCGCGTGGTAGGACGAAATGTGCGAGCAAGCGAGCTGTTGAGACTGAACTGATCGGGGCCGGTGATGGAGTTCCTGCCCGCGGTTCCCCAATGACCGGACAGCGGCGCCGTGTAGCCAGCGGAGTTGAGGTGCAGGCCCGCGCCGGATTTGTATATGGATGCTCCAGTCGGATCGGGGCGGATGATGTTGGTAAAGCCCGCGCCCGGAACTGCGGCGAGATAGATGGGCGTCTCCGGCAGGCCGCTTCCGGCGTTGATCTGCGCCAGCACGGACCACTCCTTAATGAGCCTGCCCGCCCATCCGCGCAATAGGTCGCCGCCGCCCAGACCCTCGCCGGTTGTGTACTGCGCCTGCAGGTTAAGAAGGTGGCGCTGATCGAACGAGGAGAGAGAGCGCTCTGCGTGCGGGTTGCGCCAGTTCTGCACGATGGCGAACGTAGGAGTGGTGGCTGCTTCGGCGATGTCTTGATTCTGCTGGGTAGTGGTGCGATAACCCTGGCCGCCAAGGGACGCGTCGTCATCAAGCGATTTCGAGAAGGTGTAAAGAAGCGATGCGGTAAAGCCGCTGCGCAGCCTCCGTCGCAGTTGGAGTTGGCCGGAGTGCCGCGTTGAATCGCCGCCCGACGTGCGATAAGCAAAGCCGGAAGGACACGAGGGGCACGAGTTGAGCGCGCCGATTGGATAGGTGTTGGGAAGAAACTCCTGCACGCCGCGTGTGCCTTTCACGCCGAGATAAGTTGCCGTGAGCTGAAGAGCGGCGGGCATATCGCGCTGCACGGATAACTGCCACGTTTGCGCGTAGCCTACGTGGAAGTTGGGATCGATGGCGAAGGTATCCGCAATGGTGGAGGAGCAAGCGTTGAAGCCATTTGCGAGCGTGAGAGGACATGCGGCGCTGTTTTGCACGCTGAGGCTTTTTGAGAGCGGGGCCTGCTGCGCAAGTTGCAGCGCGGTGCTCTGGTAGACCGATGTGTCGCGATAGACGCCGTAGCCGGCGCGGACGACGACGGTAGATGCAGGGATAGGACGCCAGGAGATACCAATGCGCGGTTCGACGCCGAGCTTGTCGGGCTGCACCAGCGATGTGGGATAGTGGTTGCCGGTAAGCGGCCCGATGGGAGCGTTGGCGAGCACGGGAGCCGCGGACGAAAAACCGGGCGCGACATCGAGATTGACGAGCCGCCCGTGCAGTTCGGTGATGGGCGCTTCGTACTCCCATCGCGCACCGACGTTAATGGTGAGTATAGGAAGGATGCGCCAATCATCTGCAGCATACGCGTCATACGCGGGTTGGCGCAGGTATTTGTCCGCATTGCCAAAGGCGATGGAACTTGTGTCGGGCACGCCGATGAGGAAGTCCGCGAGGTCAGAGCCAGCGGTGCTGCTGCTTGCAGCGGTCTGCGTGGCGGCGCCGGTAAAGGTAAATGTCCCGCGCGGATCCTGCTGGAAGAAGTCGTTGTACTGCTGCTTGCGAAAGTCGCCGCCGAGGGTGATATTGTGATGGCCCCGATAAAGCTGCGCCGAGACTGAGAAGTTGTCGGTGCGGGCGCGATTGAAGGTGCTTTGCGCGTCGCTGAGGGATGCGATGCCGCTGGAGAAATTCAGCGCGGGCGGACCCCAGTCGATTGGGTCATGGTCGTTGCCCGAGATTCCTGCGGCGGCTGAGACGTCTTGACGATGCGCGAAGTTGGGCGCGATCGAAGTGCGAAGCCGGCTGAATCTATAGGTGGCAAACAGAAATAGATACTGGCTGAAGCGGTGGTTCCAATTGATGTTGCTGTTGATGCCGAGAGAATCCGTCGAGTCGACGAATCCGAAAAGATTGGTGCTGCCGGCGCGCGTGCTCTGCAGGTTGAATCCGCCGTAGAGCTGGTCCTTGCGGCCGAGTGTTTTGTCGAGACGCAACTGAGCTGCGTCCGGATGGATGCTGTTAAGCACCGCGACCTGGTAGTTATAGCGCGAGTTACCCGTGATGTTGGGTTGGGGATAGAGAGCGAGTAATGCCTGCGCCTGCGAGCTGACAGGGACGATGTTGCCCGCGAACGGCAGACCAGTGGCGGGATTGTAGATGGTGACTGGCTGACCGAGAGCATTGAGAACGCCGGAGAGATTCCCGGCGCGCTCTGCGACTGTCGGCACCAGGCCGGACTCGATCGCGGCGTTATGATCGCGCGTGCCCTGATAGGCAAAAAAGAAGTTGGGGCCGCGCGGAAGAAGGCGCGGAATCTTGATGGGGCCCCCGATGGTGAAGACGCCCGTGATGCGATCGTAGGTGGCTTTAGGCGAGTCCTGGCCGCTGAGCGAATACGGGCGCGCGTCGAGCGTGGAGTTATCGAAGACGGCGGCGAACCCTCCGTTGTAGAGTGCCTTGCTGCCGTAGCGGCGGTTGCCAAAGGCCTGTGTCAGCGCGAACTGCGACGTTGCGGCGTTGCTGACGCTGCCATTGACGAGAAAACCGTCGGCGGCCTGCTCGTTGGTCTCCGATGGCGGCTTGGGAATATCTACGGGTGCGGCGGAGGACTGCGCCGCCGTCTTCTTCGCGGGCGCGGTGAGAGTGGGGAGTTGAACGGGCGGAAGTTCCATGAGCTTGCTGCGCGCTATGATCTGGTCAAGCGGCAGCAGCGTCAACTCCCACTTGGCCGCGGGTGCCTGAGGCCTGACGTTGACCTCGGCCGGGATAGTCGAGAAACACTGCATTTCGACTTCGATTTTCCAGGCACCATCAGGAAGGTCGGCAAAGTTGTATAGGCCGCCTTGATCGGTGACCGTGGTGAACTTCTTTGTGCCTTGTGTTGCAGTGATGGTCGCGCCGGGAACGGGAAATCCACCGAACGTGACTTGGCCGTGGTACTCCGAAGCCGCGGCCAGAAAAGGAAAAACGGCGAACGCGAAAACGCAGATCAGCATCAGAATCGGGTGCGTTCGCCGTAACTTCATTCGTCTTTACCGTCTCCAAAGCGCGGTTCGTGTCAGTTTTCAGAAGGCTTTTCGACGTGGTCGATGACGAGCACGTCGGCGGGTGCCTTGGTGGCCTCAAGTTTCAGACCGATCTGCTCAACGATGGCCGTGTAGAGCGGTGGCGGTGCGGTCGCGCTGTCGGTTGGAGGCGGAATCTTGGCACCCATCCCGCCGAATTGCGAGTCGTCGGGCGTCCAATTCAGCTTGAAGTCGAATCTTCCCGTAAGGCTAGTCTGGTCCACCACCGGGCGGTCGAGCACCACACTCTGCATCAGTTGAGAAAAGTCGCCCATGTTTGCGTTGCGAACGTTCAATGCCCCGAGGCCGCTGAAGAACAATCCGGGCAGGCCATTCGGATCGCCTTCACTCTTCGTCATCTTTTGCCCCGTCTTGGCCACGCTCAGCACATAAACCGAGAGTTCCTTTTTGTCGCGATGAAAGGCGAGTTTGAAGCGTTCTGTGAGCAGCTTCTGCAGCATACCTTTCAACTGCTTGTCATTCGGCCGGCCTTCGAGATCGGGTTGCGCAGTGATGTCGAACTTGTCAGTGTCCGCCCAGGCCGGAATGCCGATGACCTGTTTTGCATGAAGACCGTAGGCAAACGAGATGAGGTCGTTCAATGAGGTATTGACGGTTTCGAAGAGCCGGCCGCGCACGATGAGCAACTTGCGCTGTTCATCCGGCTTGGTGGGCTTGATAGTGGCCACCTCAAAGCTGGGATTGGCGTCGGCGGCCATGGGCGGAATCACGGGAGGAGGCGCCGGGATGGACCATTCAGTCTCAGGGGTGGCGCGGGTCAGGGTCAGGGGCAGCGGGTTGGGGCCCTGGCTCCAATTGCCGACGATGGTCTTTCCGTCGGCACTCAGCTTGCCCTCGTACGTGCCGTTGATCATTTTGAGTTCCATCTTCACGTTCGTGCCCTGCAGCGTAACCGATGTGACGGGCAGGGGCTCGCCGCCCTGGTCGATGCTGTAAAACAGGGCTTTGTAGCCGCCTGCGTCCTTGGTGATCTTGACGACGGTGCGCAGGTCCTGGCCGGCGTGCAGAGTGCCTTGCCAGGTGTCGGCGATGTCCTGCGCGGCATTCGATGCCGCGGATTGGGCGCTGGCCTGGGCGACAGGCAGGATACCGAAGCCCAGCGGAACGAGTGCAGCGGCGGCACAGGCCACGCCGAGCAGCGCCCTCCGGGGGAAATTACCTGGGTACGCGGGCTGATGATAACTCATGCGGGTGATCCTTTCTTGCGGACGGAGCTTGGAATTCGAGAAGCGCGAACGGATATTCTTTCTTTCAAACTGCGGAGGATATGCCTATTAAGACGTTTACAACACCGGTTTCGTTCCCGGAATGGCGATCTTTTTTGAAGAGACGCGGGTCTATTGGCGGCGGTCGTCTGGGGAAGGACTTATGGGATTCTGAAGTGTGGCAGGCCTGAGCTATCCTGAGGGCATCTGGTCTCATGAGCCGGGCTCGTAATCGAAGCTGATGTTGTCGCCGGACTTTTGTATCCCCAAGATTCCATACCATGCCGCTGTTTGCCGCATCTGACATAGCAGGAAGAAAAAATGCCTATTAGCCATGCAGTGTTGATGTTGACGATAGTCTGTTCGGCCTCCGTTGCGTCCGCGGTGCAAGCGCCGGCCAATGGAACGCCGGCGCAAGACGCGCCCGCCGCGCCGGTCACACCCTCCGCGATCCTGAAGTCCTCGCTCGATACGGTGCAGCAGACTGTGAGCGCCGTGAAGGTGGAGAAATGGAAGCGGGGTACCGTGCGCGAGGAGGCGGGGGCGAACATTCACGCAATCCTGTTGGATCTGCAGACCACGCTGCCGCCGGTTCTTGCAGCCGCCGATGCGGCTCCTGGAACGCTGAGCAAGGTTCTGCCCATCACCCACAACGTCGATGCGATGTACGACGTACTGCTACGCGTGGTGGAAGCGGCGCGAGTGTCAGCGCCCGCCGAGCAGATTACCCCGCTGGAGCAGGCGTTGCTCGACCTGGGAAGTGCTCGCAAGGTACTGAGCGATCATCTGCTTGAGACGGCCACTGCGCAGGAAAAGCAGATGAGCGATCTTCGGACTGCTCTGCAGAAACAATCGGAGGCGCAGGCCAGTGCCCAATCGCCCCCAGCAACCGCCCCTTGTGCACCACCGCCTCCTGCAAAGAAGGCGAAGAAGAAGCGCCCACCGACCACGAAAGCTCCCCAGCAGCAGCCCGCACCGGCGGCTGGAACCGTCAAACCAGGACAGTGAGCCGAGAGCAGCATCTCCTAGTTCGCCGTCCCAAAAGTAAATTGAAAAAGTCGACGGACGGAAACGCAGATCCTTCGACTCCATTGGGCGCAAAAAGCGCGCCAAATTCCGCTCAGCGACTGTCTTCTTTAACGTACTCATGGGAGAGGACACTAGATGCGATGTGCCGGGCCGATGAGGTGCCAGTAGACGGCAAACCAGCTCAGGATGAGACAGGCCAGGCCGACGAGCGAGAACTTCACCTTCGTGATCCAGCGGAGGTCGAAGCGCCCCCAGATGCGTATGGCCGAGATGACTGCAAAGAGGCTGATCAGCAGCGCCACGCCCGTTACCCAATTCATGGCAACGAACCATGGGAACCAATCCGGCGTGGGGGGCATCATGTCGTCGCCCTGGATGGCGAAGTAGACGGTGACGCCTCCCAGGAAAAGAACCCACAGCAACGCGGCTAGGCGCGGCGCCCAAGGGAGCCAGATCGTTCCGGGTTGAGGCGCCAGGCGAGGCCGTTTGCGCAGAAAGAGGCGGCGGCCCAAGCGAACGAGTGAGGCGAAGAACACCAGCGCGAGAATTCCGAGGCTGATGCCGACCGCGGACAGAACGAGATTGCTGTTTTCGTACCAGGAGACGCGCTGCATTTGCACGCCGGGGAAATCGAAGGCCAGGCGCACCACGCGGCCCTTGCTGTCGCGGATGGCGAAGATTCGCTCCTGGTCCTCTTCCGTCTGCCAGAGATCGGATCCGACGAGCTTCCACTTGATTGGGTGACCGCGGAGGTCCTTGAAGCCTTCGAGCGAGAGAACACCGTCCTTGTCCACCTTGGCAGTGGTCTGTCCGAAGAGGTTCCCGAGACTGAGTCTGGTGCTATCGGCGCGGCGTGTCGACTCATATCTTCCGGCGATTGCCTTGAGTTCGCTTGCCGGCTTTTTGAGGAAGACAGGTTTGGAGACGCCGGGGAAATAGCGATCGGTGAAGAAGTTGATGATTTCGGGGCGGGGCTTGCTGCCGCCTCCCGCGGAGTTGTAGGAGACGAACAGGACCAACTTCTGCTGCGGCTCGACGAAGAAGAGGCTATGGAAGGCGATTAGGTCGCCCTCGTGGCCGATCCAGCGGAGGGAATTGTGCCAGTCCTGATAAAAGCCCATGCAGATGGGGGACATCTGGTCGCTGGCGCGGAATTGCGGAGTCCACATCTGCGCGAGGGTCTCCGGCTTGAGGATGCGCTTGCCGTCGAGTTCGCCACCGTTGAGCAGCGCCTGGCCGAAGCGGCCCATGTCCGACGCGGTGGAGGAGAGGCCTCCGGCGCCAACGGGGTTGAGGATTTCAAAGCCGACGGTGGGCTTGAGCGTGCTGGAGCGGTAGCCCTCAGAGTCGGTGCCGGCCAGCGGTTTCTGCAACGGCTGGTTGAAGGAGGAGTGCGTCATGCCGAGCGGAGTGAAGATGTGGTTCTGGACGTATTGCTCGAACAACTCGCCACTGACGCGCTGGACAATGTAACTGGCGAGCCCCACGCCGTAGTTGGAGTAAGCGGGAACCTCTCCGGGGGCGAAGATGCGGTTGGGCTGGTTGCGGATGAGGTCGTCGCGCAGCGAAACGGCCTTCTTGGGGTCGGTGAGAATGATATTGTCGAGTACCTCTTCGAAGCCGCCGGTGTGGGTCATGAGGTTGCGCAGCGTGATGGGCTTGTTGAAGGCGGGGCGGATCTGGAAGTCGAGGTAGCGATTGATGTCGGTATCGAGATCGAGCTTGCCCTGTTCCTGTAACTGCATGACGGAGACCCAGGTAAACAGCTTGGAGATGGATGCGAGGCGAAAGATAGTCGCGGTGGGGTCGACGGGCTTCTTCGACTTGATGTCTGCGGACCCGTATCCCTTCTGGAGGAGGACCTGGCCGTCTTTCATCACCAGGACGGAGGCTCCGGCAATGTCGCTTCGTTCGAGTTGCAGGGGAAAGATGCCATCGAAGAATGCTTCGAGGTCGGCGGCCTCCAGGGAATGGGTTCCGGGCGCGGCTGCGGCGGGGCCGGTAGTGCTGGGCTGCGCGGGCGGAGCCAGAATGGGCGCCTGGGCTGTGGGAACCTGCGCGTGGCAAGCGAAGACGATGGCCAGGAGTACTGCGCTGAGAGCTGCTCGCTGAATGACTCGCATTTCACCTCTTACATGCCGGGATCATTGGAAACGTAAATTGAGCTAAGTGTCTATGAAGTGTTGGGTCTTGACAAGGGGGATGTTAGCGGATTGCGCGGAGTCGGTGAGACGAATGCATCGGGTTAGCGAGTTAGTTTCCGGGTTCATTTTGGCTGCATTCAACTTGAGGGCTGGGTTGATGATGATCGGAGATCCGGTTTTGGAGGCGGTATTTGCAAAATCGGGACAAGCCGGATCAGGGTTTCACAGATGGTTCATCCCCGCTTGACGACGGTGTGTTGCAGGGCTAGACTCACTGGGGTTTGGGCATATGCGGATTCAACTGGGCCCCCAAGGTGCCGGCCAATACTGAGACGGCGGAAGGCCGGGACGTGCATTATTCCGTGAAAGCGGAAGAAACCCTGCTGCGTGTGTAGGTTGCAAAGATGGGACGGTTCGCCGAATCCATCGAGACACAGACAGGCGATCGGAATTGGAGATAGGTATGGCAGTGTCAACCCCGACAGTAACTTTAGATCAGGAAATTAACCCCTGGGAGGCGCAAAGCGCCCGATTTGAATTTGCGGCACGCAAGCTGAATTTGGATGAAGGTTTGTGGAAAGTGCTCAGGTCTCCCTCGCGCGAGGTGATTGTGCACTTCCCGGTAAGGATGGACGACGGCCGAATCGAGATGTTTACCGGCTTTCGAGTACAGCACTCGCAGGCGCGAGGTCCGGCCAAGGGTGGCATTCGCTACTCGCCGGATGTGACGCTGGATGAGGTTCGCGCGCTGGCAAGCTGGATGACATGGAAGTGCGCCGTGGTGAATATTCCTTTTGGCGGCGCGAAGGGTGGCGTAATCTGCGACCCGAAGAAGATGAGCCTGGGCGAACTGGAGCGCATGACGCGCCGGTACACGTCAGAGATCATCGACTTCATCGGGCCGGAAAAGGATGTGCCGGCGCCGGACGTGAACACCAACGAGCAGACCATGGCGTGGATCATGGACACCTACTCGATGCACATGCGGCAGACGGTCACGAGCGTGGTGACGGGCAAACCGCTGACCATCGGCGGCTCGCGCGGCCGGCTTGAAGCGACGGGGCGCGGAGTGATGGTGGTATGCGACGAGAGCCTGCGCTACCTGAAGATGCCGATTGACGGCTGCCGCGTCATCATCCAGGGATTTGGCAACGTGGGCTCGAATGCCGCGCGGCTGATGATGGAGCACGGGTACAAGATTGTGGGTATCGCCGAGAAAGACGGCGGGCTGTATAACCCCAACGGCATCGACATTCACCAGCTCGTGGAATTCAAGTATCGCAATGGCACTACCCTTGGGTTCCGCGGAGCAGAAGCGATGCCCAGCGAAGAGCTCATGGTTTCCGACTGCGAAATTCTTATTCCCGCGGCAACGGAGAATGTGATTACGAGCCGGAATGCTGAGCGGCTGAAGGCGAAGATCGTGGTGGAAGGCGCCAATGGTCCTACGACCGCGGTGGCCGATGAGATCCTGTCCGACAAGCGGATCTTCGTGGTTCCCGACATCCTGGCCAACGCGGGCGGCGTGACGGCAAGCTACTTTGAGTGGGTGCAGGATCGGCAGGGCTATTTCTGGAAAGAAGCCATCGTCAACGAGCAGTTGGAGACGATTTTGCGCGACAGCTTCGAAGACGTGGTGCGTTATGCCGAGGCACACAACGTGAACAACCGCATCGCAGCGTACATGCTGGCGATCGACCGCGTGGCATTCACCATCAAGCAGCGAGGGTTCTACGCGTAACACGACCGTACTTGGGATCGATCGATTCTAAGATCAGTCAAAGCAAGGCAAGAGCGGGATGGGCCCTTCGGGGTTCGTCCCGCTTTTGTTTTGGTGTTATTTGGTTAACCGACGCAACTAATCCTGCGGTGTGCTGTTTGTGAAAGCAGAGACAAAGAACCGCAAGGAGATGAATATGAAGAGCTTAGTCCATGCCTTCGTAAGGGGGGCTGGTATTGCGCTAATTTGTGCGCTGATGGCTCCAACGCTGGCCCAGGCCTCGCCAAAGCCGGTGAACCCCGAGGCCATTCATGCACGGATTGTGAAGCGAGGCGTGGGGAACTGGATCTGCGTGGAAGAGAAAAATGGGCTTGCTCTTGTGGGCAGAATTACTTCCATCGAGGAGCAGTCGTTCGGCTTGCAACTTCAAAACTATCCTGAGATCACAACGGTCGCGTACGGCGATGTGCTGCGCCTGCGCACGGGTTTGTCAAACAAAGCGGCGGTGGCGCTGATTGCGGGCAGCATTGGCGCCAGCGTTGCGGTTGCGGTGATCATGCACAGCCAGTTTGAAAACAACAAAGCGAAATTCCCACCGATGCCGGTGGTGCCGTAGCTACACGGATGCCGCACCAGGATAGTCGCACAGAAGCACGGTCAGATCGTCAATGGGTCATTACGCCACCGCGGTGGGAGGCGGCAGCGCGGTTTGGCCTGCGGTGCAATAATGGAGCAAAACCGGATATCGAGTTCCGGCGGTACAAAAGCCCGTGAATTTGCCCAATTCCATCACGATGAGCAGAATCGTCATGATTCCGCTCCTGCTCTGGATCCTGTCGCCGCATTTTATGTGGCAGGGTCACGGAGAGCAGGAGATTGTGGCTTCTGTGCTGTTTGTGCTGGCCTCCATCACCGACGGCGTGGATGGCTACCTGGCGCGCAAGCGGGGCCAGATCACGACAATAGGCATGCTGCTGGATCCGCTAGCGGACAAAATCATGGTGACCGCCGCACTCATCGCCCTGGTGGCTTATAACCCTGACGTGGTGAAGGTGTGGATTGCGGTGGTGATTATTGGCCGCGAATTCCTCATCTCCGGCCTGCGCTCGATTGCGGCTTCAGAGGGCTTTACGATCCAGGCAAGCGATCTGGGAAAGCTCAAGACCGTGATCCAGATTGTCTCCGTGGTCTCCGCGATCCTGGCCCATCACTGGTTCCAGTGGAGTATTGGGTGGCTCATTATTCCGGTGAAATGGACTGCGGTAACGGCGATTTACTTCACGGTGGGAGTCTCGACGATTTCCGCGATCGATTATTTCGTGGGCTTCTGGAAGAAGATCGATCACGCATCGAAGGACCGCCGGAAATCGTTTGTGCTGACGCGGCGCAAGAGTGCGGGGACGACCAGCACGAATTGAAGTTGAGACCGAGAGGTCTGCGGCATCCGGTTCAATAAAAGCGGAAGCACGGAAAATGAAAGCCCCGGCATTGGCCGGGGCTTTTTGTTCGCGAGGGTGGAGCACCGATGGTCGAGTGGCTTACGCCATAACGGCAACGGGCTCCGTGATTTGGATGGCCGGCGTGGTGGCGGAAGGCGCATGCGGCGTGGGGACAGCAGGCGTTGACGAAGAGGCGTTTCCGCGTGTGAGCCGGTGGACGAAGTGGTAGGGGGGCCAGGGGCCGGAAATCTGCATCTGGCATTCCCGCATCATGGCGCTGGTGGTGGCGAACTTGTTCTGGTAGCGTTCCACGTACTTGCGGTCAATAAGGTGCGCGATGTCGAGCACCATCTTGCCGCTTTCAGTGAGGCGGCAACTGACCTCCTCGTCAAGGGGCAGGAACTGGCGGTGCATCTGGAAGCTGACCGCCCGTGCCCGTGTCTGGCGCTCACGCTGCCGCACTGCATTTTCACGCAGGTTGGTCAGATATTCGCGTCCCACCCCCTCAGCGGGAAGGTGCTTGCCGATGTCGCGGGTGCAGCAATCGTCCACGACGATCTTGAGGTGCATTTCGGTCTTGCCACGCAGCTTTTCGATATTGTTAAGAAACTGGCGCTGGTTGGATCGAATGGATTTGCGAAGGGCCTCATCGTCATTGAAGACCGTTCCAAAGCGGAACGGCAGCACCGTCGAGTGCTGAAAACAATCGGCGATCACCCGGGCATGGTCCATGCCGGATTTCTGGTTAAGGCTTTCTGCTGGATTATGTTCGCTGACGATGACGGCGAGGTCGCTGGCAGGATAAAGAAAAACTTGATTTCCGCTAACGCCGAGGACAGATTCCATTGGAACGGGTTTGCGATGACGGGCCAATTCAGGAAAGGCTTGCTTTTCACCAATGCAGTAGGCATACCATGCCATATTGAGACACTCCCTATGCGACAGCCGGTAACCGCCGCTGGTTTGTGGAACTCGGATTAACCCTTGGGAACAACTGCATGCTGGCGTACAGCCGGGTTGAAATAGGTTGCACCCGGTCGAACTAACCGGAATACTAGCCCTCCGAAAATACGACTGGCAATGTCTCACATCACGAAGTCTTGGAAAGGTAGCGTCGGGACTCAAGATCGTATTTGCATTATCAATAGATGTGTTGACATCACAGAACTAGCTTCCTTTTCGCACGAAACGCGCGGATTTTGTGACCTGGAAGAAAAAATTGGGGCAAAAGAAAAGGAAGCGCGCCGCTTGAAACTCCCCAGACTCTGGTTGAGGGCTGGCGGGATTCTCACAGATGAGTGCGCAGGGGCCGCCGTATACTTGCGACATGCAGAATTCCAGGGGTTTTCGTGCCGTTGCCGCGGCGATTGTGGTGCTGTTCCTTCTTGGCTTTCAGCCGACTGCCGCCCATGCCTGGGGCAATGAGGGCCACCGTCTCATCAACCGGCTTGCGGCTCAGACACTGCCGGCAGATGTTCCTGCGTTTCTGCGCGCCGAGTCTGCGGTGAACGAGATTGAGTACCTCGGTCCCGAGCCCGACCGTTGGCGCTCCCCGGCTGAACCGGAGTTGAGCGCGGTGCAGGCTCCCGAGCACTTTATCGATCTGGAGCTGGCGGACGCGCTTGGTCCCCTACCGCATCGCAGGCTCGACTTTGAAGCCAAGGTGTTTTCCGCTGGCCAACGGCCCGAGAAGATCGGTCTGCAGCCCTGGGAGGCTACCGAGGTGTGGGAGCGTCTGAAGGCCGCACTGCGCGAGCATCGGAATCTTTCGGCAGCGCACCAGGATACGCGAGCTGTGGAACAGGCGGCGCTATTCTACGCCGGCTGGTTGGGCCACTATGTGGGGGACGCGGCGCAGCCTCTGCACACAACGATCCAGTACAACGGCTGGACCGGGGCTAACCCCAACGGCTACACCACCGCTCACCAGATTCATTGGCAGTTTGAGGGGCCGTTCGTGGGTGCCAACCTGCGTGCACCCGAAGTGCAGGCGAAGATGACGCAGCCCCATGCGGTTGATGGGGACATGTTCGA
Source organism: Acidobacteriaceae bacterium (assembly GCA_003151435.1). Classification (GTDB taxonomy): domain Bacteria; phylum Acidobacteriota; class Terriglobia; order Terriglobales; family Acidobacteriaceae; genus Telmatobacter. The sequence goes on along the minus strand of PLXP01000144.1, from coordinate 57,844 downwards.
CAGTTACGTGGCCTACCTTCGCCATACAGCGACCTATATGGAGAAGGTGTACCAACTGGAGAAGGCGGGTGGGTTTGTGGGTGCGGGAAGCCCGGAGTCGCGGCAGTTTACGGCAGACCGGCTGGCGGCCGGCGCGAGCATGTTGCGCGACATGATTTATACGGCGTGGCTGGATAGCGCAAAGGTCGTGCCGGATCCGTATGCCGGGAAGTGACTAAGAACAGGGAACAGGGATCAGGGATCAGGGGCGCGTTCAGTCGGCGGCTTCGACGGCGGCTAGAGCCGGAATGCGGCGAAGCAGCACGGTGAGTGTGGCGGTGAGCAGCAATACCACCGGTATGGCCACGAGCAGCCAGCCCAGCAGAGCCTGTCCGGCCAGCACCTCAAGCTGTGCCACCACTTGAACCGGCGCGTGAGTCACGGTGCTGAGGGGCGCGTGCATCACGGCGGCGAGGTTGATGGAGGAGTGTGCGACCGAGGGGACGAGCCAGGCGCCGAGCCGCACGAAAGGCACAATGAGCGCCAACTGAAACGGCATCGCGGCGTAGTTTGCAGCCTGAATGGCGGGCTGATTGAGCCGGAAGGCGAGGGCCACCATAGCGCATAGAGCCGTGGGAATGCCAACAACCGGGATGCAACCGAGACCGAATCCGAGCGCAAGCGTGAGGGCGAGGCGGCGCGGCGAGATGCCTTGCCGCAGCCACAGGGTCGCCTTCTGCTTGAGTGACTCGAGAGTCTCCACGGACGTTTGCATCTCCCCTACCCTATCGTCATAGATGCACCGCAAAGATGACGCGATGACGAATCTTTAGTGAGTGGGACCCGATTGGGCAGCGAAAGTTGCGATGTCAATCCGGGAAGCCCAGCGCGTATCCCTTTCTACGCAACTCCGTGAGGACTCGTTCCACCTTCCAGTCGAGGGCGCCGGTGCCGTCGACGGTGAGGTCGGCGTTGGCGGCCGAGGGTCGCACCCAGGCGAGACTCGAGGGGCGAACGGTGGCTTCATACTGACAGCGCACCGACTCCGGCGTGCGGCCGCGCTCTTCAATATCGCGCCGCATGCGGCGTTCGAAGCACACGTCGTCGGGTGTTTCGACATAAACGCGCAATTGGTAGAGCGGAAGCAAGGGCGGATAAACGAGCGCGAACAGGCCCTCCACGATGAGGAAGGCTCCGGCATGCACCGTATCTGTGCGATCGGGAACGCGGGTGTGGTTGGAGAAGTCGTAGAGCGGGCGTTCGATGGTTTCTCCGCGCGCCAGGGCTGCGACGTGGGCCGCCAGCAGAGAGCTCTCAATGAGAGCGGGATCGTCGAAGTTCTGCAGTATGCGCTGGGCCCGCGGCAGATGAGAAAGGTCGCGGTAGTAGTTGTCGAGCGGGAAATGGATCCCTTCAAGAGTGCGGGCCAGTTCGGCGGCCAGTGTGGTTTTCCCGGAGCCGGAACAGCCGGCGATTCCCAATACGACCGGCGGAAAGGGCAAGCGCTGTGTGCGCGCTGTGGCTTCGCTCACTGCTTCTTTTCCGTTTTCACATCGCTGCACAGGGCGGCGGAGATTTTGGGCGCGAGGCGCTTGAGGAGGCCGGCGAGGCGCTGTTCGACCTGGCGGCCCGCCTCAAAGACCTCTTCGTGGTTAAGCTGCGTTTTACCGAGACCGGCGGCGAGGTTGGTCACGCAGGAGATGCCGAGCACCTCGAGGCCCATGTGGCGGGCGACGATGGTCTCAGGCACAGTGGACATGCCAACCAGCGTGGCGCCCAGCCCGCGAAAGGCGCGGACTTCGGCGGGTGTTTCGAAGCAGGGCCCGGGTGTAGCCAGATATACACCTTCTTTGAGCGAGAATCCTTCTCCCGATGCGGCTTCTTTGGCGAAATCGCGGAAGCGCTTGCTGTAGGCCTCGGTCATGTCGAAGAAGCGGAGGCCGGCGTCGGGGGTGAAACCGAAGCGGGGCTCGTTGGGACCGGTGAGGGGGTTCCAGCCCATGAAGTTGATGTGATCTGAAAGGGCCACGAGTTGGCCGACGCGATAGCCTTCTTCGATGCCGCCGGCAGCGTTGGTGAGGATGACGGCGCGGAGGCCGAGCGCGCCCAGAACGCGCATGGGAAACGTGACCTGGAGGGGCGTGTAACCCTCGTAGAAATGTACCCGGCCCTGCATGACGACGACGGGCACGCCTGCCAGTTGGCCGGCTACGATGCATCCCGAATGACCCTCGACTGTGGATTGCGGGAAATGGGGGATTTCGGCATAGGGAACGACGGCGGGTTCAGTGATGGCGTCAGCCACTGCGCCCAGCCCGGAGCCCAGCACGATGCCGATGCATGGAGCAAACGTGGCCGAGGGAGGCGATATCCTGCTGCGCAAGAATGCAGCTGCTTCAGAAACCTGATCGAAATAATTCATGGATTGACCTGACGATGCGCTATGCACATTCTACAGGTTTGGAAATTGCGGAACGGTGATGGGGGATGCTGACTTTCAGGCCCGGATTGAAGGGCCCGGGCCGCAGGCCTGCAATTTAATGCGCGGCAGCGATGGTTTGGGACGGGACTGACGCTGTGGACTCCTCGCGTGCCGGCCCAGGCTTTTGTTCACCGCGCACGGGGCGGCGGCCACAGGCTGCGGGGACATTGGCCATCTGCTTGAGAAACACTTTGACGCTGATCGTTCCGGGTTGCAGAGTGGACCAGTAACTGGTGCTGCTGAGGAGCGGCTTGTGCTGATCGATGAGCTGGTTCTTGAGGATCTTCACTCCGCAAAGAAGATTATTCTGCGGTTGCAGGATGGTCTTGGACGGATCGTGCTCGGCGAGTTCCTTGTCCTTCTCCCAATCGAAGTCGCAGCCGTAGCGCTCAGAATCCATGTAGGCCAACTGGAGCAAGCCTTGCTGGCGCGCGATGCGGTGAGTGACCTCGTCTTTCACAGCGACATCAGGCTCGGTGTGGCGCACGTCTGCAGTGGGCTTGAGGCCAGCCTCAGCTCCGGAAAGCGCCTGGAAGAAGTAGGCCCAATAGGCGCGCTTGTCGACTTCCCTCATAGAATTAAATCGCGGGCACAAGGGCTTGACCGCGCGCGCCACTCGAGAAGACAACAACTCGCGCGGGAGCGCCTTTTCGACAATGCCGTCCCACTCGGGCTGCCAAGTCTCGTCGTCGCCCAACTCAGCCTTCTTCTCGGCGATGGGCGTGGGCGGCGCGGACTTGATCTCAGGCTGAGGTTGAGCCGCAGCCAGCGATGCGGGGGCCTGCGTTTGCGCTTGCACTTGTCCGCTGTTCCAACGGACGAGAAGCACAAGAGCGATGAGCGCCGCACCAACCGCGATCCAAAACGAGTTTGAAGTCTTTAAGCGCATCGTGACTGTGATGCACCGGTGCTCCCGTTTAGTTGCGCCACGGATATTCCTTGGAATAATGCGAACAATTTGCGTGATTTTAGACACTTATTCGCAGAAGCGCAGGCAACCTTTTCGAAAGAAGGGATAATGACGACTCTTGTGCGGAGTGGGAACATAGAGCGATAGACCGTGGGAGAAAGCAAAGAATGAAGCAGATTGTCGCCGTGATTTTCGGGTTGGGGCTGCTGTGCAATGCGCTGCTGTTTGTGCCGCAGGCGCTGGCGGTGTGGCGCAAGAAGACCGATGAGGGCGTGTCGCTGATCACGTTTGGGGGCTTTAGCGTGCTGCAGGCGATCGGGATTGTGCACGGAAGTTATCAGCACGATCTGTCGCTGATTCTCGGCATGGCGGCGAGCTTGTTAAGTTGCGGCACGGTGACGCTGCTGACGTTGATGTACCGACTGCGGCGGAAGCGCGGGATTGCGGCGCAATAGAGACTCAGCGCGTGATGAACGCATTGCGTGCGTGCATCGCGAGATCAATTTCTATTTTGAATGCGTAATGTCCTGGCCCACCTTGTAGTGGCCCGAATTGCCGGTGACGGCAATGGGGATTACCGCGCCGGCGCGGCGCTTCTTGAAAAACGGCGCGAACGGTTTCAGCAGGAACGACTTGAAGCCGGTGGTGGCGTGCGAAATATCCGACTCCATCTTGAGATCGCCAACCAGGTGGACAACCTGACCGTGAAGTTGGAAGGTGCCGCTGACATTGGCCTCCGCGCCGGGGACCTGAAAAACAAGATGCGGCGACGAGACGATCCCGTTGCGAATCTGCACGGGACCCTTGATGGAGGACAGCGCATCGGGCGAGGACTTATCGTCGGCCTTGCCGCCCTGGGCGCGCTGGCTGAAGTCGGAGACGCTCTTCTGGGTCGAGCTATCGGTGAGGCGTTCGGTGGGAACATCGAAGGTGCCATCGACGCGCAGGCGCTGAAGAAATCCTTCGCCTTTGGCGGAGGGTGCGATATAGGCATGACTGTGAAGGCGAACGGGACCGAGGATGGGGACCTCGTTGTGCATGAAGGGCCGGAGGACGTCTTCCGCGCGGCCGCCGGTGACGGAGATGTCGAAGTTGGTGACCTTGGGCGAGCCCGCGACGACGCCGACGGCGTGAATGGTGGTTGCGCCTATCTTTGCCTCGATGCTGTGGATGTTCACGTCGCCATTGACGCCGTTCACCGTGCATTGGATGGAGGCGGCAACGGGCGTGGGCCTGCCTTTGTCGACGGCGAAGTCGGGGGTGGTGGAGTTGGCCTCGGCTTCCATGGCTACCAGGGTGCCATCGAAATGACCCGATGAAGAGAGGGTTCCGCTGATGTTGCCCACGTCATGAAGGGCGACGGAGGTGAAGGTGAAGTTACCGGATACCGGCGTGGAGCCCATGTCTTTTGCTGCGATGGGACCGAGGCTGCCCGTGGCTTGAATGAGGCCGGTGGGCTTGGCGTTCTGCATATCAACTTCGTAGTGCATGGCTTTGCCCTTTGCGAAGTTGCGGAGATGGAGGTCGTGAATCGGGAAGGAGAAGCGGCCGCCATCTTTACGCAGGATGTCGAGAGCGCCGTTGTGAATATGCAGATGTTCGATTGTGGTGTCGGGACCGGCAAAGTCTGCGGCACTGCCGGGCGGGAAGTCTTCATGATTGGCGCGGCTTCCGATGGGCGGCACGACGATGTGCAGGTTGGTGATCTCGACGAGTTGCACGCGCTGGCGAAGCAGGAAGAGGTCGCTCCAACGGCCCTGCACAACCATCTTCTCCGCAGAGCCGAGAGGCGGAAGATCGGGCGCGGACTTGCGGCGCAGCGTGAGACCGATGGCGACAAAGCCGGGGTTGGGGAAGTAGGTGCGATGGTACTGGTAAACCTTGACCTGGCTGGAGAGCACGTCTTCAAGCAGAGGGTGAATTTTGCGATAGCGATAGGGCCAGTTGGCGCTGATGAAGACAAGGCCCACGATCAACAGCATGACAAGTCCAATGGCGAGCCCCAGACCCAGCCGCGCATGGGGGCGAGCGAAGAAAGAACGGCGGGTAGGGGAAAGCCGGGGAATGTTTGCGACGGACATGGTGAGCAGCCTCCGCGACGTTCAACGAGCGTTTGACCTGCGGATGTTGCGGAACGATGAAGGTTCCGCAATATCGAAGCCTGCTGGTTTGAAGCATGGCGGCTGATGGGATGTTGCTTGCTGAGGCGGGGATTACTGCTTCCTGCCCCTTTCCTGATGCATTCCGGGCCGGAATGCCGCACGGAGCGGCCCGGCGCGAGGAGGCGCGGGACGAGGAGCGGAAGAGGAGAACAATGCTCGCGCACAGGAAGCTGGAAGCGTGGGGCGGGGTGGCGGCACTGAGAAGGCGGTGCGCCGGGAGTTGAGGAAGGCGGGGATGCGGGTGAGAAGCTAGCGAGTCAGCAAGTCAGCGAGTTGGCCTCCGCTTCGCGGAGTTAGCGAGCTAGCAGGTTAGCGGGACGGGTGGGATGCGAACAGATTCGGTGTATTCCACTCTCTTCGCTTCGTTATTGTCTCCTTCGGAATGCAGGTCGATCATTCCTGTGATTCGGCAGCGGGCGGCTTGAGTTTCGCGTTCTTCAAGAAGTTCCAGGCTTTGCTGTTGATCTCGTTTGCGATTCCGTAGTAGTTGTGGTCGTGATTGGGGATCACGGAAACATTGACGTGAAACCCATTCGACTCCATGACTCGCTTGGTCTCCAAGACCTGAGTCACGGGGAATCCGGCGTCCTGATCTCCGACCCAGATGGCGATGGGCATTCGTTGCTTTGCGTAAGGAAATGCATCGTAAAACTGAGGCAGCAATTTGCCCGCGTGTACAGCGGTGGCCGCGAAGTATTCGGAATCGATGATGGCAAGCAGAAGGCCGTATACTGCACCTCCCGAATGTCCGAAGAGGTAGATGCGGCTTTCATCGATGGCGTGTGTCGCCTGGACCTGTGCAACCACGGCGTGGAGGAATTCCGGCGGGTCCAGAGTGGTGTTCCATTCCGCAGAGTTGAATGAGTTGGGGGCGGCAAGGATGATGCCTTCGCGCGCCGCGAGATCCTTCCACATTTCAATCATGATCTGACCGTCTCTGCCTGAGCCATGGAGAAGAACGACGACGGGCAGCGGCCCTTCCCTGTTCGGTACGAAGGCGAAGAGGATTCTCGTCTGCCCGTTGAAGTCGAAGGTGAGCTTTGTCGCCTTCTCCTTCGCAGAAGCTGAAGTGGTGAGAAGAGAGACGCAAACGAGCAGGGCTCCGCAAAGGAAGTTTTTCAAGGCAGGCTCCATTGGCCGATTATGGAAACACTATACTCCTGGGATGGCCGCAGGAGACGCCTGCCGGAATTCCTTGATTGGTGAGGCAGTAGTGTCACGTGGGAAGGAGTCGAGAAATGTGCCGGAACATCAAAATGCTATTCAACTTCGATCCGCCTATGACGGAGGACGAGGTTCGGGCGGCGTCGCTGCAATTCGTGCGGAAGATCAGCGGATTCGCGAAACCTTCCAAGGCGAATGAAGCGGCGTTTGACCGCGCCGTGGATGAAATCGCTGCCGTCTCGGCACGGCTGCTGAGTTCGCTGGAGACGAATGCGCCGCATCGGAATCGCGAAGAAGAGGCGGCCAAAGCAAGAGCGCGCGGGTTGGCGCGATATGGCGATTAGGCGGGAGTGATTTCTGATTGTGCTAACCCAGGTCTCAAAAGCGAGACCTGGGGCACCCATCGCAGATTCGATTTCGGTCGCTTTATTCTTTCTTACCCAAGGAACATGCCGGCGATGGAAGCGCTGATGAGATTGGCCATGGTGCCGGCCAACATGGCGCGGACGCCCAGCTTGGCCAGGTCGTTGCGGCGCTCCGGGACCAGCGCGCCGATGCCGCCGATCTGCATGCCGATGGAGCCGAGGTTGGCGAAGCCGCAGAGCGCGAACGTGGCGATGGTGAAAGAGCGGGGAGCGAGCGCGGCCCTTTGTGCGCCGAGTGAAATGTAGGCGATGACTTCGTTGAGCGCCATGCGCATGCCGAGCAGGTTGCCGATGACGCCGCAGTCGTGGCTTGGAACTCCGATGAGCCACGCGACGGGCCAGAAGATGTAGCCAAGAATCTGACCGAGGCTGGCAGGAACCCAAGGCATGCCACCGTGAGCCCACCCGAGCAGGCTGTCGAGCAACGCAACCAGGGCGAGGAAGCTGATGAGCATGATGGCCACATTCAGGGCCAGCTTGCCGCCGTCGATGGTGCCGCGGGCAATGGCGCCGATGAGGTTCTCGTCCTTGTGCTGCTCGTCTTTGGGAATGACGACGCGGCCTTCGGTGGCGGGGATGCCGGTTTCAGGCACGAGCATCTTGGAGACCAGGATGGTGCCGGGCGATGTCATGATGACGGCTGCGAGCAGGTGCTTGGCTTCGACACCCTGCGAGATGTACATGGCCATGATGCCGCCGGAGACGTGAGCCATGCCGCTGGTCATGATGGTCATGAGTTCGCTGCGCGTGGCCTTGGAGAGAAACGGCCGTATGGTGAGCGGGGCCTCGGTCTGGCCCATGAAGATGGAGGCCGCGACGTTCATGCTCTCGGCGCCGGAGATGCGCATGGTCTTGAGCATGACCCATGCCAGGCCGCGAATGACGATCTGCATGAGGCCGATGTGGTACATGACCGCGAAGAATGCGGAGATGAAGATGATGGTGGGCAGAACCTGAAAGGCGAAGATGGAGCCGGAGTTGGGTGGAAGCAGGTTGCCGAATGCGCCGGAGTTGGGAAGGCCGAGCTGTCCGAACAGGATCTTCGTTCCCGAGAAGGTGGCGGCGAGCATGTTGTTGACCACGCCTCCGGCCCACGCCATGGCGCGCTGTCCGTAGTCGAAACGGAGCACGAAGAAAGCGAAGATGAATTGCAGGCTCAGGCCCCAGGCCACGGTGCGCCAGCGGATGCGGCGACGGTCAGTGGAGCCAAGCCAGGCCGCCAGCAGCACGGCCAGAATGCCCAGTATTCCCGTGAATCGGTCCAAGTGAGTGCTCCTGAGAAGCAGTCTTCAGTTGTCAGTCTTCAGTTGTCAGTTGTCAATTGTCAGAGCTCAGGGGTCAGAGATTGAACGTTGACGAAGCGGCTGCCCACACTTCTCCCTGTTCCATGTTCCCTTTTCCCTATTCCCTGTTTGTCACTACCTTACAGTATTGCGCAGGAAGGCTTCGGCATTTTCGCGGGTGAAGATCTGGTTGACGAGCGGTACTGCGTCGGGCGGGGCCGGCGAGATTTGGATTGCGCGTTGCAGGATGGCGATGGGCTCATCGAGTTGCGCGGCAGTGGTGGCGTAGAGCGTGGCCAGCGGCTCGCCCTTTACCAAGTGGGCTCCGCGGCGAGCGTGAAACTCGATGCCGGCATGGGGATCGACGGGCGCACCTGGCTGCTCGCGGCCGGCGCCGGTGCGTTGGACGGCCCAGCCGATGGCCATGGTGTCCATCGCGGCGATGTAGCCGGTATCCCAAGCCGCGAGAACCTGGGTGGCGCCGGGCTTGTGGGTGGCGGCGAGATCGTCAAAGACGGAGAGATCGCCGCCTTGCGCTTCGATCATCATGTAAAACTTGCCCAAGGCCGAGCCATCCACCAGTGCGGTTTCTGCCAGCTGTCGACCCGCTTCCGGCGTGCCTGCTTTGCCGCCGAGATGGATCATCCATCCAGCGAGAATGAGCGAGAGCCCGCGAAGATCTTCGCTGCCGGCGGGGCGCTGGCCGCGAAGCAGTTCGACACACTCCGCGAGTTCGATCCAGTTGCCTGCGGTGCGGCCAAGAGGCTGGCCCATGTCGGTCATGAGCGCGACGGTGCGGGTTCCCGCGCCCTCGGCCGTGGCCACCAGGAGGGCGGCGAGGTACGCGGAGTCCTTGTGCTGGGGAAGGAAAGAACCCGAGCCGGTTTTCACGTCGAGAACAAGCGCGTCGAGACCCGCGGCGAGTTTTTTGCTGAGGATGGAGGCGCAGATCAGGCTTGCGTTTTCGACCGTGGCGGTGCGGTCGCGCAGGGCATAGAGCACGCCGTCGGCAGGGACAAGCGTGGCGGTCTGGCTGACGATGGATGCGCCGCAGTGGACCAGCACGTCTTCGAATTCAGACAGTGTGAGGGCGGTGCGGTAGCCGGGAATGGATTCCAGTTTGTCGAGAGTGCCGCCGGTGTGGCCCAGGGCGCGACCGCTGATCATGGGCACGGCGAGGCCGCAAGCCGCGGCGAGAGGAGCGACGAGAAAGCTGGTCTTGTCTCCCACGCCGCCGGTGGAGTGCTTGTCAACGGCGACTTTGCCGAGGCGGCGGGGCGTGAACTTTTCACCGGAGTCGCGCATGGCGATGGTGAGGGCGCGGGTTTCATCGAGCGACAAGCCGCGCAGCCACGACGCCATCAGCCACGAGGCGAGCTGCTCGGGCGGGATGGATCCGGTGGTGGCGCCGGAGACGAGGAAACCAATTTCGCGGTCGTCGAGCACGCCACCATCGCGCTTTTTGCGAATGATGTCGGTGATGTGGAGAGGAGCAACAGATACAACGGAATCATCTTTCATGAGATCGGGAGCCTTCACTTCAGTTTCATGTCGAATGCGAGAGGCAGCAGGTCAGAGAAGGGCATGCAGCGCAGGCCATCGGCGGCGGAGAAAAGAACCGGCGCTTCAGGCTCAATGAATTCGGCCAGCACCTGGCGGCACGCACCGCACGGCGGGCTGGGAGCGTCGTTGAGGTTGGCGACGGCGACGGCCTGGATGCGGATGTCAGGGCCGAACAGGGCAACGGCACGCACGAGGGCGCAACGCTCGGCGCAGATGGTGAGTCCGTAGCTCACATTTTCAACGTTGGCGCCGGTGACCACTTCGCCGCTGTTGAGCTTGAGCGCCGCACCGACTCTGAAGTGAGAGTAAGGCGAGTAGGAGTTTTGCGCGGCCTGGCGCGCGTGTTCGAGGAGATGCTGAAGGGCAGGCTCTTGTACGTTGGTCACAGCCATTTTTTAAGTCCTATTCGCACAACAGAGTGAGACTTGAGGCTAATGCATTTGCTCTTGCCGTGTACACCCGCGGGGCCATGTTGCGGATGCGAGGGCTCGGCATCTTGGCGAAACACAGGCGGACAGTGCAGAATGCTCTGGTTCCGTATATGGATGGTTGGCGCGTGCTCTGCCAGGTAACGCAGAACGCGCGCATGAAGGAAGCCTTGATGCATTCTCCCTGGTTTGGCGAATTTTTGGGCACGCTTGTGCTGGTGCTGCTGGGCAACGGTGTTTGCGCCGGCGTGACCCTGCGCAAGTCGTATGCGGCCGATGCGGGCTGGATGGTGGTAACCACTGGATGGGCGCTGGGAGTGCTGTGCGGCGTGCTGGTGGCGCAGGCCTTCGGCAGCCCCGGCGCGCATCTCAATCCGGCGATCACGTTGTCAGCCGCGGTGCAGAGCGGCGATTACTCGCAGGTGCTGTGGCTGTGGTCGGCGCAGTTGCTGGGCGGTGTGTGCGGCGCGTCGCTGATGGCGCTGCACTATGCGCCGCACTGGAAGCACACGCCCAACCCCGCGGCCAAGCTGGGAATTTTCTGCACCGCGCCTGCGGTGAGCAGCCCACTGGCCAACCTCTTCGACGAGATTCTGGGTACGGCGGTGCTGGTGGTGGTGGTGGGCGCGATCTTTTCTCACGGAGTAGCGGAACACGGGCCGGCCGCGGGCATGGGGCCGTGGCTGGTGGCGAGCCTGGTGTGGGGCATCGGTCTTTCGCTGGGCGGGACGACAGGGTATGCCATCAATCCGGCGCGCGACCTTGGGCCGCGCATTGCGCACGCGCTGCTGCCTATTCCCGGCAAGGGCGGTTCGCAGTGGAGGTATGCACCGATCCCGGTGATTGGACCGCTGATAGGTGGTGGGCTGGCGGGTCTGCTGTTGCGGTTCGCGCATTTGTAGCGGAATGGTTTGGGGATCGATAAGCTCCCTCGGGGGCTAAAGCCCGTACCCTTCACCGCTCCAAGGGCGGATCAAGACACGGCAGTCGATGTGCGGCGCATCAATGGGCGTGGTTGTATCCTTGGCGTGTTGGCTGATGCGCTCTTGCGAAGGAAAACCCCCATGCTGAAATCCGTTCTGCAACTCGATCCGCGTGACAACGTTTTAGTCGCGCTCACCCCTCTCATCCCTGGTGCGGTCGTGCATTTTGGGCAGCCGCCGGCCTCTGCCTCGTGTGCCGTAGCGCAAAATATTCCCGCCAAGCACAAGATGGCGCTGGTCGATCTGAAGCCCGGCGACTTGATCCGCATGTACGGCATGGTGGTGGGCGAAGTAGTGGAAGCGATTCCGAGCGGAGGCCTGCTGTCAACGCGCAATGTGCGGCACCGTGCGGACGCATATTCCGCGATGCGGCATCCGGTGACCTTCGCGCTGCCCGATGCCTCAACGTGGAGCGAGCGCACCTTCATGGGCTATCACCGCGCGGATGGACAGGTGGGCACGCGCAATTATTGGCTGGTGCTGCCGCTGGTGTTTTGCGAGAACCGCAACGTGGAGCGGATGAGAGAAGCGCTTGAAGAGGAGCTTGGCTACGGCAGCACACAAAACAGCTATCGCCAGCATGTGCGGCAACTGGTCCGGGGAAGAAAAAGCGAGGGTTCGTTGGATCCCACCCTTGCGGCAAAGGACGCTGCAAGGATGGGGCACCCAAACGGGGTGCGTGAAGAGCAGGTGTTTCCGAATCTCGATGGCATTCGATTTTTGACGCACCAGGGCGGATGCGGCGGCACGCGACAGGACGCGCAGGCGCTCTGCGGTTTGCTGGCCGGTTACATTCATCACCCCAACGTGGCCGGCGCCACGGTGCTGAGCCTGGGCTGCCAGCACGCGCAGGCCAGCATCCTGATGGACGAGCTGGGTGCGCGCGATCCTGAGATGCGCAAGCCTGTGCTGGTATTCGATCAGCAGCGATCGGGGCGCGAGACTGCGCTGATGAGCGCAGCGCTGGACCAGACATTTGCTGCGCTCGAGGAGGCCAACCGCGCGGAGCGCGCGCCTGTTTCTCTGTCCGCACTGACGGTGGGACTGAAGTGCGGCGGTTCGGACGGGTTCAGCGGCATTTCGGCGAATCCCGCGATCGGCTATCTGTCGGATTTGTTAGTGGGCGTGGGCGGCAGGACGTTGCTTTCGGAATTCCCGGAGTTGCACGGCGTGGAGCAGGAGTTGATTAACCGCTGCGCCACGGATGAACTGGCACAGCGCTTTTACGATTTGATGCAGGCGTACTCGGCGCGCGCCAAGGCGGTGCATTCGGGGTTCGAAATGAATCCGTCGCCGGGCAATATTGAGGACGGGCTGATTACCGATGCCATCAAGTCCGCGGGGGCGGCGCGCAAGGGCGGAATGTCGCCGATCGAGGACGTGCTCGATTTTCCACAATACGCGACCAAGGCGGGACTCAACCTGTTGTGTACGCCGGGCAACGATGTGGAGTGCGTGACGGCACAGGCGGGTTCGGGCGCGAACCTTGTGCTGTTTACGACGGGGCTCGGAACACCGACTGGGAATCCGGTGGCGCCGGTGGTGAAGATCTCAACCAATTCGACGCTCGCTGAACGCATGGGGGACATCATCGACTTCGATGCGGGTGGAATCATTACCGGGGAGATGACGATCGCCGAGTGCGCGGAGAAGCTGCTGGATCTTTGCATCGAGGTGGCGAGCGGTGAGCGGCTCACGAAAGCTGAGTTGCTGGGACAGAACGATTTCATTCCGTGGAAGCGCGGGGTTTCGCTTTAGGGCGTGCGCTAGCGCAGATTCTCCGACTTCTCTCGAAACTCCGTATAGCGATTCCCGTTCCATCTGAACTCGACCCCGGTGAACACCACTGCAGTCTCGCCTGACATTACGATTACGTGGTGCCCTTTCCACCGCCTCTTCTTCACTTCCAGATCATGCGCACGAGCCGTAAGAACCAACTCGTAGCCGTGGTCCGTGGCGCAGAAGACCCAGAATGGAGTGATATTGGCTCCCACGACGGGAGGTTCTCCTTCGACAATCAGATCAGCCTCATCATTGGCGCTGAGATGCACCACCGAAGCGGAGAACCATGACGGCGGCATCGTATCGGCGGAAACATTCTGGTCTTCCAGGATGTCTTTGACCATTTCGTCTTTGCCCAATATGGCCAATACTTCCGTTGGAATCGCTACAGGGTGCCTTACACCTTCGTCTTCCGCGCTAAAGTGCAGCTGTTCCGGTCGGACGGGGTGTTTGGCATTGGCGGAGCCTATCAGAGCAAGAGCGAGGGTGAGAGTAAACGCCAACCTTGCAATCGTCACGATTCTCTTCTTTCAGACGCCGTTCATTCCAAAAACGAAGCTACAACGGATAGCGCGGCGATAGCGGCGGTCTCAGCGCGAAGGATGCGCGGGCCGAGCGATGCGGCGCGCCAGCCGTTGGCATCGAAGAGCGCTTCTTCTTCGGGCGCCCAGCCCCCTTCGGGTCCGATTGCGATCTCGAGCGCAGGCATTTCGTCTTGCGCCGCCGCGACAGCCTCTTCGATGACGGTGCGCAGAGCGGTGCCCCGCTCCTGCTCCGCAAGCACGATGCGTGTGGCATGGGCTGTGGCGCGCACTCGCTGCGCGAGCGGAGCAGGATCGTCGACGGTGGGAACATCGGACCGCCGCGACTGCTGGGCGGCTTCGTGGGCGATGCGGCGCCATCGTTCGGCGCGTTTCTCTGCGGCCAGGGCCAGATGCTTTTCCGTCCGGCGCGCGATCACCGGCACGATCGCGGCCACTCCCAACTCGGTGGCCTTCTCGATGGCCCACTCCATGTGGTCGAACTTATAAATGGAAACGACCAGGGTGACGGGCAGCGCGGGATCGGCCTGAAGTTCAGTGATCAGGTTGAAGCGGACCTCACGGGGCGCGACGGCAACCACTTCCGCGTGGAAAACGTGGCCGCCCGCCACTATATCGGCTTCCATGCCTGGCTGTGCGCGGAGCACGCGGCTCATGTGTTCGGCCTGTGCCCCGGTGATGGTAGCGGTGGCTTCATCCCAGTGTTCGGCAATCCAGCGGCGGCGCGTCATGGTTGTGCAACCCTCCCCACAAAGTTTAGCCTTTTCGGGGGAATGGCGTTTTCAGAAAAGCGCAATCGCCGGCAAACGCGCCCAGAAACACTAAGGGGGACGCTTTGAGCGTCCCCCTAGAGTGTTGCCTGTTGGTTAGAGCTACTTTTTCTTTGTAGCTTTCTTCGCGGCTTTCTTCGCGGGTGCTTTCTTGGCTGCCTTTTTCGTTGCCATTTGCCTATTCTCCCTTTTCGATGGTTTGCATCGATGCTGCAACAACACATTGCAGTTGAGGAATGTATAGATTCATGTTTCAACAGTGTCAAGAAAAAAACGAATGATAGGTGGAAAAAGTGGCAACAATTTTTCATTGTTGAATTTCAAGTCACTCTCAAGACTCAAATGAGATGGTGCGCTTTGAGTAATGCAAGAGCGAGACCGGCGATGCCATCGTGCCATGCATGGGCGATGATGCCGGGGCGCAGGCTGCGGCGGAAGAGCGCGAGAAGGCTGAAGAGCGCACCGAAAACGGAAAGCATCACCATGTTGCGCACGCCCTGGTATCCATGCGCGGCGCCGAACAGCAGCGCGGAAAACACCACGCCCACTGCAATCGTGCCGCGCGACCATGCAATGAACTGGCGCTGAAAGTAACCGCGAAAGATCAGTTCTTCCGCGAATCCGGCGACGATGCAGACCAGTATCCAGGCAGCAACCTCGCGACCGTTGGTGGGCACAAGCGAGCTGAGCGCGTGAATGGCCTGCTGTTGCGACGGGTCGGCTGTGGCCTTTCCGGCGTGAAGCAGCGGGCGATGCGTAATGACGGCTTCAACCACCGTCCAGAAAATGCCGATGGTGCCCAGCACGATGAGTGAGCCAATCCAGAACGCAAATGCGAAGCCCAGGTCAAGGGCAATGGAACGAAGGTTGAAGGAAACGGAACCGAACAGCGAACGGAAGGGAGTTTTCCGGAGGCGGAGCCCCAACCAAACCCAGCCGAGCATCAATAATTCGGATGCAATGGTGGCGGCATAGGTGATGAGGCGGTTAGCTCCGGCCTGTTTTCCTGCAAACTCCGCGGCGCCCTGGATGGAAAGCGCGACGATGGCCGCCATGAGAATGACGGTGTGCCAGACGGGCGCGATGGCGGCAGGTGGAAGCGGCGATGCCGGCGGTGCTTCAGCGAGGGCCGATTCGATGAAACCATTCTCAGGTGTCGGCAATCTAGCTTCCTCTATCAATGGAACGCGATCAGTTCGTTCAACCTGTTTGGGATGAATGCTTCGGCGTTAGCACTCGATGATGTTGAGGGCAAGGCCGGCAAGGCTTGTTTCCTTGTAGCGCGATTGCATGTCGAGGCCGGTGAGATACATGGTGCGGATGACCTGGTCGAGCGAAACCTTGTGGCCCTCGGTTTCGTTCATGGCGATGCGCGAGGCATGCACCGCCTTGACCGCGCCCATGGCATTGCGTTCGATGCACGGGATTTGCACCAGTCCGCCAATGGGATCGCAGGTCATGCCGAGGTTGTGTTCCATCGCGATTTCGGCGGCGTGCTCGATTTGCGCGTTGGTGCCGCCGAGCGCCGCGGTCAACCCGCCCGCGGCCATGGAGCAGGCCACGCCCACTTCTCCCTGGCAGCCGACTTCAGCGCCGCTAATGGACGCGTTCTCCTTATATAGGATGCCGACGGCGGCGGAGGTGAGGAAGTAGCGCATGATGCCCTCGTGATCCGCATCGGGAGTGAAGTGCTCGTAGTAGAGGGCCACGGCCGGCACTACGCCCGCGGCTCCATTTGTGGGCGCGGTCACCACGCGGCCTCCCGCGGCGTTCTCTTCATTCACAGCCATGGCGTAGACGGTGACCCAATCGAGCGGGGCCAGCGGATCGCTGCTCTTGCCATTGGCCTCTTTGTCGCGCAGCCGCTCGGCGAGCCGTTTGGCGCGGCGGCGCACATTCAAGCCGCCGGGTAGAATGCCCTCGGTGGTCATGCCGCGGTCTACGCAAGTGCGCATGGCCTGCCAGATATGTTCGATGCGCGCACGCACCTGCGCCTCCGGTGACGGCTCGGCATCGTGCGGTGCAAGATTCCGCGGCATGAGGGAACACTCGTTCTGCAACATGACCTGGCTAATGGTGAGGTGGTTGATCTCTGCAATCTGCAGCAGTTCGGCCGCACTGTGAAAAGGAAATGGAATCAGCGGATCTTGTTTAGTTGCACCGCCGCCTGTCGCCGTTGGATCCGTCGCAGGTGCGGCGCTGTCCTCGGTGATGAATCCACCGCCGATGGAGAAGAAGGTGCGCTCATCGAGCACTGCGCCGCCGGTGTCGTACGCCGTCAATCGCAGACCGTTGGGGTGCTGCGTGCGCGCGCCGGGAGGAAACATGGTGGAGCGATTGAAGAGCAGGTCGCGTGATTCGTCAAACGGGATGGAACGCTCCGCGGCGAGAGGCAGATGCTTTGTCTCACGAATAGCGGCAACGGAGGCGGAGATGGAAGCGGGGTCGATGGTGGCGGGCTCGTTGCCCGCGAGGCCCAGCAGCACGGCGCGGTCGGTGGCGTGCCCCATTCCGGTAAGAGCAAGCGAGCCGAACAGTTCCGCCTGCACGCGATTGACTTCCGGCAGGAGTCCGCGCTCCATGAGACCGTGGGCAAAACGAAAGGCCGCGCGCATGGGGCCCATGGTGTGTGAACTCGAAGGGCCAACACCGATTTTGTAGAGATCGAAAAAACTCGTCACGGAGAGATTGTACCGGGGGAGAGGGGTGAAGGGACAGGGATCATGGAACAGGGAATAGGGAATAGGGAGAACTGGATCTGATGCGGGTGGTGTGCCCGAGATTCTCCCGCTAATGTGATCATTCAAGTTAATCCGACAGCAGCACCGACGGTTCATTGCAAAACCTGCGAGTTAGCGCCGCTGCGCGGCCTGGCGAGTTAGCGGGTTGTGTTGCCTGCATGACAACTGCGAGGCATGCGAAGAAAGAAAAGCCCGGGCCGGCTTGGCTCACTGCATTCTTCCTGCACAGGGAGTACCATTTCGGAAACTCTCTGAAGCAAAGGAAGATCGACCTATGATTCTGAATCGACTGGTATTGCCGGTACTTGCGCTCTTTTTGGGTGGCGCCGGGCTGGCCACCGCCAACGCATCGGGCGTGGCTGCGGCTTCACCCGCGGCTGGGTATGGACAGGAACGCGGCGCGTGGGATGCGCCTCCGCAGGAGTGGCAGGAAGTGCAACGCCGCGGCTTTCATGACGGCATCGAAGGCGCGCGCCGGGATTTTGACAACCACCGCCGGTCTGATGTGAACAACCGCGACGAGTATCGTCATCCCAGTGTTCCTTGGGGAGTGCGAGAAGCGTACCGCGAAGGATTTCGTCGCGGCTACGAACGCGGTATGGCTCACCTGATGGGCGGCCCTGCACAGCCCATGCGCCCACCGGAGCCTCAGATGCATGAACCGGAGCGCGGACGGGATATGGATCAGGAACGTGGCAGCGAGATTCAGCGCCGCGGCTTTCAAGATGGTATGGATGGCGCGCGGAAGGACTATGACAACCACCGCCGGCCCGACCCCAACAACCGCGATGAGTACCGCCGCCCGAATGTTCCGGACCAACTGCAACGCGAGTATCGTGAAGCCTTTCGGCGTGGCTATCAACAGGCCATGACTCAACTGACAGGCGGACACGACCGCCACTGATACGGCTCACAAAGACCAGGCACAAAGACGATCGGCGAGGAAGGGGCCCGCAAAGTGCGCGGCCTCATCGCCGGATTGTGCCGCGCTCAAGGTGCGCGCAATCGGAATATGTTGATGCGATGGCCTGGTTTGTGATCCCTGATACCGGCTCGATGTTCGTGCTTTCTGATACACTCGCTGCAACTTATCGATCATGCATTTTAAAGCCCTCAGTGCGGCCGTCTATGGAATTGACGCCAACCTGATCGACGTGGAAGTCGATTACAGCGGCATTGCGACGGACAAAGACGTGTTCCACACCGTGGGCCTGCCCGACGCAGCGGTGCGCGAAAGCCGCGACCGTGTGCGCGCGGCCATTAAGAACTCCGGCTACACGATTCCGCCGACACAGATCACCATCAACCTGGCGCCGGCCGATTTGAAG
Source organism: Acidobacteriaceae bacterium (assembly GCA_003151435.1). Classification (GTDB taxonomy): domain Bacteria; phylum Acidobacteriota; class Terriglobia; order Terriglobales; family Acidobacteriaceae; genus Telmatobacter. Next base: position 39,302 of record PLXP01000144.1, on the reverse strand, counting down.
AAGGAAGGCTCCGGATTCGATCTTCCCATCGCAGTCAGCATCCTGGGGGCCTACGGCGCACTGCGCGTGAAAGACCTGAGCCAGTTCCTTCTGGTGGGCGAACTGGGCCTCGATGGCACCGTGCGTTCTGTGCCCGGCATGTTGTCTGTAGCGATTCTCGCGCGCGATAGAAATATTCCGAACCTGATTCTGCCTTTGGGCAACGCTGCTGAAGCTGCCGTGGTGGAAGGCGTGAATGTGTACCCGGTGGCTTCGCTGCTCGATGTGCTGGACTTGCTCAACAGCGCGGTGGTGGGCGTGATTCAGCGTGAGCCGTTTCGCGTGGCGACTGAAACGCTGCTGGGCGAGCTGCAGCATTTCACCGTTGACTTCAAGGATGTGCGCGGCCAGCATACGGCCAAGCGTGCTTTGGAAGTGGCCGCGGCGGGCAGCCATAACATCCTGATGATCGGGCCGCCCGGTTCAGGCAAGACCATGCTGGCCAAGCGGCTGCCCTCCATTCTTGCGCCGCTCACCTTCGATGAGGCCTTGGAAACGACCAAGATCCATTCCGTGGCCGGCGTGCTGGACGCGGCGGCGGGGCTGGTGACACAGCGGCCGTTCCGCTCGCCGCATCATACGATCTCCGACGCGGGGCTGATTGGCGGCGGCGCTGTGCCTCGGCCGGGTGAAGTTTCGCTGGCGCACAACGGACTTTTGTTTCTGGATGAGTTGCCGGAGTTTCCGCGCAATGTGCTTGAAGTGTTGCGCCAGCCGCTTGAAGACCATACCGTGACCATTGCGCGGGCCAGCATGTCGCTGAGCTTTCCGGCGCGGTTTATGCTGGCTGCGGCGATGAACCCCTGCCCTTGCGGCTTCTTCAACGACAAATCGCGCGAGTGCATGTGCACTCCGCCGATGATTCAGCGCTACGTGGCGAAGATCTCCGGGCCGCTGCTCGATCGCATCGATATTCATATTGAGGTTCCCGCCGTTCAATACAAGGAGTTGCGTGGCGGATCGGCTGCCGAAGGTTCCAGTGAGATTCGCGCGCGGGTGCTGATGGCCCGCGAGCGCCAGCAGCAGCGCTTCCGCAAGTTCGGCGAGAAGATCTACTCCAACGCGCAGATGACTACGCGCCAGATTCGCGTCTACTGTGAACTGGGCCCCGACGCCGAGCGACTGTTGGAACGCGCCATGCAGCAGCAGGGGCTGACCGCGCGGGCCCATGATCGCATTCTCAAAGTGGCGCGGACCATTGCCGACCTTGAAGGCGCGGAGAACCTGAGCGTGGCGCACCTGGCCGAAGCCATTCAATACCGCACACTCGACCGCAGTTACTGGGCCTGACATGCCTTTTGGCGATGGGGCTAAGAGGTTGGTTACCGGCACGATCCCCTGAAAGTTGTCTTGCGCCCCAGGCAATCCCGCTGTATAAATGTGCTCTCGCGTCATGGGCGCGAGCGTTGCGGGAGGTCGAACATGCTTCTGGATCTATCAACTTCGGGCTGGGACGACTTTCTATTCGGCATTCCTTTGATCGTGTTGCTGTTTGTCGGATATTTCCGCCTGGACGAGATCTTCAGCTCGTCGCGGAAGAGTGGCGCTGCGCCGCGCCGTCGTGAGTTCCCGTTAGCCGAGAAGCACTTGATGCAGAGCGATCCGGACGGGCGTCCGTGGAAGAAGCCCAATTCTTAGGTTTTCCGCGCGCAATGCCCGAAGTTACCTCCGATTCTAAGGAACCTCCAATCTTCGCCGATGACCTGAATGGAAGGCATGAGAACTCTCTCATGTCCATCGAGAAGCCTGCTATGGAGGTTTACCAATGCACGCAACGAACCTATTGTCCGAATGGGACACACTCGTGATCATGATTCCCTTCCTGGGGCTGATGGCCCTTGGGATGTTTCGCCTGGATGAGCGATTTGCCTCTCCGAAGGCGTCGGTTCCACGGCGGCAGAAGTTCTGTGGGGTGGACGGGGACGGGGCACCGCTGCTTTCCGATCCGGATGGAAGGCCGTGGAGGAGGCCCCTCGACGGGAAAAGACTGTCGAAAAGAGGATGATGCGGGGTTTACAGGGTGGTACGGGGAGGTGGGGCCGGGGCCGGGGATTGGACCGGGATCCTTTCTCGTATCTCCTAGGGGAAAAAGCTGTTATGGGCCTGTGACGTTGCGGATTTCGCTGCTCTGCGGGGCTGAGGGAAACCTCTGAAAAAACTATTGACCCAAAACCCGGCTCGGTATACATTCATGAGTGCCATCCAAAAGGGTAGATCGCAGAGTTCGGCCGGGTGTGCGTGTCTGTCATTTCCCGCATCGATAGAGTGAGCTTCTGCTCAATCATTTGGTGCAGCGGTGTGTTCAGTTTGGCTCACATTGAACCTGGACAAGCGGCACGCGCGACCGGGCTTGTATCACAAAAAATCAGACGATACGTTTCGCAATGTGCAGAAATGCATCAAAGTTTTTGAACTGGACGTACGGTCCGTGCGTCTAATCCCTTGGAATGGAAGATTAGGGCAGCCGTGAGTTTGGGCTGTCCGCTGCACTGGCGGCGCCAAGCAGTTCCGGCCGGGCGGCTAATTTGTTTGAAGGAGAATTTTGTAATGCGTTCTGATTTGGTATTTGGGGCACTCTCTCACGTGTCCAACCGTTACCAGCTTTGCCAGTTGGCAAGCAAGGCAACCCGCAAGCTCCACAAGCCCAACACGCGGCTACAGGACACAACGAACGAGGTTCTGGACCGCTTTCACACCACCAATCCTGGATCGCTGGGGCCCTTTGCGGCACCCGCGGTTCAGCCCGTCGAGCAGCGTCGAGCAGCATAGCCGGGTTTCCCGAAAAGCGTATAGTTGAGTAAGTCACGGTTTCTGGCGGCTTTCCTGTGCAAGGGGGCCGCTCTTCCCGGTGTTTTCATACTCCACTGACTGAGTTCGGGATAAGCTGCAAGGCGCGGCCGCGTCAACTGCCGTAACGAACTCCTGCCTTACTTCCCGGAGCACATTCCCCTCTCCGACTCTCCCTCACTACCATCCCGCCCCGTTGCAGGTGAACATGACCATCGCTGAACTCAAAGAGAAAAACATCACGGAACTAAGCCGCATCGCGCGCACCCTGGAGATTCCGGGCGCCAGCGGTCTTCGCAAGCAGGATCTTATTTTCAAGATTCTCCAGGCCCAGAGCGAAAAAGAGGGCCACATCTTTGCCGAGGGCGTGCTTGAAATATTGCCCGACGGCTACGGCTTTCTGCGCTCGCCCGATTACAACTATCTGCCCGGCCCCGACGACATCTACGTTTCGCCCTCGCAGATTCGCAAGTTCGATTTGAAGACCGGCGACTCGATCAGCGGTAACGTGCGCCCGCCGCATGAAGGCGAAAAATATTTCGCGCTGGTCAAGATTGAAGCCATCAACTTCGAGTCGCCCGAAGAGACGCGCAACAAGATTCTGTTTGACAACCTGACGCCGCTCTATCCGCAGGAACGCATCAAGCTGGAGACCGTACGCGAGGCCACCAGTGGCCGGGTGATGGATCTGCTGACCCCAGTGGGCAAGGGCCAGCGCGGCCTCATCGTCGCCCCGCCCCGCACCGGCAAGACCATGCTGTTGCAGTCGCTCGCCAACTCTATCTCCACCAATCACCCCGACGTCGTGCTGATTGTGCTGCTGATCGACGAGCGGCCTGAAGAAGTTACGGACATGCAGCGGTCGGTGAAGGGCGAAGTGATCAGTTCCACCTTTGACGAGCCGGCGGCTCGCCACGTACAGGTGGCGGAGATGGTGATCGAAAAGGCCAAGCGACTGGTGGAGCACAAGCGCGACGTGGTGATTCTGCTGGATTCGATCACCCGCCTGGCGCGCGCCTACAACACCATCGTGCCCCCGTCGGGCAAGGTGCTGTCGGGAGGCGTGGATTCGAACGCTTTGCAGCGCCCCAAGCGCTTCTTTGGCGCGGCCCGCAACATTGAAGAGGGCGGGTCTCTGACAATTATTGCAACGGCGCTGGTGGATACCGGTTCGCGCATGGACGAAGTCATCTTTGAAGAGTTCAAGGGCACCGGCAACATGGAAATCATTCTGGACCGCAAGCTGGTGGACAAGCGGGTGTTCCCGGCCATCGACATCCAGCGGTCGGGCACCCGCAAGGAAGAGCTGCTGATTCCGAAGGAAGAATTGCAGCGCATCTGGATTCTGCGCAAGGTACTCAATCCGTTGTCGCCCGTCGAGGCTATGGAGTTGTTGATCAGCCGTCTCGAGAAGGTACGCAATAACGCCGAGTTCCTGGCCAACATGAACCAGCTTTAGGTGGGGAGGGCCGGGGGCGTGGAAGGTCGGGGTGCAGTCCCGACGCCCCTGGCCTAAACCGACCGGTGGTATTTCGTGCCGGGCCGTGACTCCGCCCCTTCCGCGATTCTCTACTCGCTGATAAGATAAGGAAGTCGTGGGGCTGTAGCTCAGCTGGGAGAGCGCCTCGTTCGCAACGAGGAGGCCAGCGGTTCGATCCCGCTCAGCTCCACCAAAATTTGCGCGGCCGCCCTGGCCGCGTGTTTCCAACTCTCTCCCCCTGTCCCCTTATTCCGCACGGTTTTCAAGGATTTAGAGGCGACTGTATACTAAAAACGTTCCTGACCAGTGGGCAGCGAGTGTATCTGCACCCAGAGGGCCGGTTCATTTCCTGCAGTCAGGATGTGACGGGCGGCCTTCCCTGGAAAACAGTCCAATTGAGCGATCGGTTACTTCCCACAGCAAACGTGCATTGGGGCTAGTCAGCGATCCTCGATGAGGTGAGCGGTTGGCAACTACCATTCTTGAGCCGGAAGCTCCCGCCGCAGTGCTGCGTCCACTTTGCGTCGATCTGGATGGCACACTCGTCAAGTCGGATACGCTGGTCGATTCGCTGCTGGTGCTTGCGCGGACCCGGCCGGGGCGTTTGCCGGCGCTTTGCGGACGGCTTTTTCGCGGCAAGGCGGCTTTCAAGGCATACGTCACGGAGTCAGTATCGCTGGATGTGGCGCATCTGCCCTACAACCGCAAGCTGCTGCAGTTTTTGCAGCAGGAGCGGGCGCGAGGGCGAGCAATCTACCTGGCGACGGGCGCGGACCTGCGCCTTGCGCGCCGTGTCGCCGACCATCTTGGAATCTTCAGCGGGGTGCTGGGCAGCGATGGAGCCACCAACCTGACCGGAAAGCGCAAGCTGGACGGGTTGCGCGCTCATCTCGGCTCCGAGGCTTTTGATTACATTGGCAACGCCAGCCCCGATCTACCGCTGCTGGCACACGCATCCGAGGCGATGGTGGCTAATCCGAGCGCGGCGCTGCGCAGAGGGCTGCGATCGCGCGGCATTGTGCCAACGCGCGTGTTTGAAGAACGGCCTCATTCTCTGAGGACCATGTTGAAGGCCGTGCGCGTGCATCAATGGGCGAAGAATCTGCTGGTGTTTGCTCCGATGCTGCTGGCGCACCGGTTCACGCACGGCAAAGTGCTGCACTCGTTTATGGCCTTTTGCTGTTTCAGCCTGAGCGCTTCAGCCGCTTACATTGTGAACGACATGTTCGACATTGAGGCGGACCGGCGTCATGCACAAAAGCGGCAGCGTCCCTTTGCGTCAGGAGATCTCTCCGCACTCACAGGGTTTGGCATTGTTGCCGTTTTCCTGGCGCTGGCGATCTGCGGAACGCACTATCTTCCCTTTCGCTTCGGAGGCTGGCTGCTGCTCTACCTGGCCACGACCATGGCATACTCCACCTATCTGAAACGCATTGCCCTGGTGGATGTGCTGGTGCTCTCGGGACTGTATACACTGCGTTTGCTGGGAGGCGGCGCGGCAACGCACACGCCGATTTCGCATTGGCTGAGCGGGTTCTCGATCTTTCTGTTTCTGTCGCTGGCCATTGTCAAACGCTTTGCCGAGTTGGAGAACATGCGCATCCTCGGTTCGAAGCCAAATAACGGCCGCGGGTACCTGGTGGCTGACATCGAACAGATACGAACCTTCGGAACCGCGAGCGCGTTTGCAGCGGTGGTGGTGTTCGCCAACTACATTGGGAGCCACGACGTGACGATTCTCTATCGACACACGCAATGGCTCTGGCTGATCTTGCCGTTGATGGTGCTTTGGCTTTGCCGGGTATGGCTGCTGGCCTCGCGCGGTGAACTCAACGAAGACCCCGTGGTATTTGCCCTGACCGACAAAATGAGCCTGGTGATCGGTGCAGCGGTGGGAATCGTCGCCTTCCTCGCAGTGTGATTTTTTGTCTGGCCCTATTGCGGCGATGCGGCAAGAAGCGCGTGCGACGGAATGCGCGTCGACGTGGCAATGCTCTTGATTGCCCTGGGAAACAACGAGACACCCAAAGGAACGAGTTCGCGGGCGGCGCGCGTGACCATCGCGCGAGAAAGCCATGTCGCCAGACCCATGCCGGACTTCAACTGCGATTGAAGCGCGCGATGATACTGGTCCGATGTGTCGCCGGCCAGATGCATTTGTGCGGCGAGCGCGCCCGAATGCAGCGCGATGGACATGCCATCGCCGGTGAATGAGGGAATGACAGCGGCCTGGTCGCCGACACACCACAGGCCGTGCGGCCTGGTCGCCAGGTAGCCGTAGGGAATGGGAGAGATGGCCAGCGGCCGCTGCCACAGCGGCTGCGCACCTTCAAGGCGCTGCTGCATGTGGCGGTTCTCAAGCCGCAGCGCTGCCAGCAGTTCGTTCCATCCGCGCAGTTTGCGCAGCGTGGAACGCCGCACCACGAGGCAGAGATTGGCGGTATCGTTTTCGACGAGCGAAAGCCCTCCGTAACCACCGGAGAAGAGGAAGAGTTCCATGAACTGGCGCAGCGCCTCGGTCTGCGCCGTCGCCAATCGCCAATGCAGTTTGAAGCCGACGAGATCGTTGTGCTTGCCGGGCATGCGAGTCCACCCGCGCAGATCGTGCTTTCCCGTGGCGAGGAAGGCCGTGTGGGCGCTCTGCAAACTTTCATCGGACAATTTTGCGACCCATGTGTCTGCGCGTTGCGTGAGTTTCTCGACAGAAACGCCGCGACGCACGTCGCATCCTTGCTCTGCGGCACGCGCGAGAAGAGCTTCATCGAGCACGCAACGCGAGAGCGAGAGCGCGGTGAAGGGCAATGCGGTTTCCACGACCCTGCTTTTCGCGGAGAGGCGCAGAAAGCGGATGGGCACAGCACCGAGACGGACGGGGTCGACGCCTGCCTGGTGCAGATACGCAACCGCTTCGGGGCTCAGAAACTCTCCGCACACCTTGTGATGTGCGGCCGGCTCTTTCTCCAGCAGCGCCACGTCACGGCCCGCGGCGGCAAGGCGCATGGCTGCCATGGCGCCGGCGAGACCGCCGCCGATGACGAGATTATCAACATTGGGATTGGGCTTCGGCTTCGGCTTCGGCATGGGCATCGACCTCGGCGCGGTCATTGCAGTTTTCTCCGGCTAACGCAGAGTCGTCCGGGCTTGAATCCGACGATGGAAACGTCGCTATCGTTTAGCCCTGCCGCAGCGCACAGGCCGCGCCAATCTTCCGGCACGAACGAGCGGGCGATGGAGACGGGGCCGTCGTGTTGCACGAAGGGATGAAACCCCGCGAGCTTTGAGAAGATGCGGAAGAGGTGGTACGGAATGGGGGCTCGCGAAAGGTCGTTGATGAACCATCCCATTTCAGTGTTCTGCTCCATCCATCGCAGGAAGCGGACCACGTCAGCGTCGGCCAGATGATGCGTGAAGAGCGAACTGACGACGAGATGAGGGGACCGTTGTGGGGAGTACGAAAACACGTCGCCGCTGACCCACTGAATTCGACATTCTGGAGGCCCGGCCTCGGCGGCGATGGCGGTGGAGTCGGGGTTCATGTCGAGCCCTGTGAGTTCCACGGCGATGCCGCGCTTGTGTGCCCAACGTTCGATGCGGCGCAACCCGTCGCCATAACCGGAGCCCACGTCGAGGATGCGAAGGGGCTCCGCGGATGATGAGAATCGAAAGCTGTTGAGCCACGCGAGCAGAGGCCGATAGGCCAACACCAGGCGGTTGACCCTGGCGAGATCGCGGAGGCAGGCGCGCAACTGCTCGCGAGTGCAAGGCCCGTCCATGAGTTCGGAGAGTTGCGCGCGGCGGCGAAAATCGGGCGTGCTAGGCGGCATGGAAGAGCATGGTCTCCGCCGTGACTCCGGGGCCAAACGACATGGCACAGCCTTGCTGCCGTGCCTGTGCGTGCTCCAGCACTTGCTGCAGGACAAACATCACGGTGGCGGAGGACATATTGCCGTAACGCGCGAGGATGTCGCGCGAGTAGCGGAGCGCATCGCCCGGCAAACCAAGGCCCTGCTCCACGGCATCGAGGATGGAACGGCCTCCCGGGTGCACGGCCCAGAGATCGATGGCCTGCGGATCTTTTCCGCGCGTGACTTGAGAGCCCGAATCCTTCAGGGTGCGACGAATCTCGGCGGGAACCTGGCCGGAGAGTTGCATGTCGAATCCCATCTCGCGAATGCGCCACGTAATGAGATGGCTTGTGTCGGGAAGCTGGATGGCAAGAAAACTGTCGATGCCCAACCCTTGCGGTTGCGCGCTGATCAGGGACGCCGCGCAACCATCCGCAAAGAGCAGGAACGAGAGCATCTGTTCCAGATCTTTTGTTTCCTGCAGGTGGAGCGTGCAGAGTTCCAGATTCAGGACGAGAACCTTGGCTTGGGGTTCCGAGCGCACGATGTGATGCGCTGACTTCAATGCGTTGATGGCGGCGTAGCATCCCATGAAGCCGATCATGGTGCGTTCGACGGAGGTGCTGAGGCCAAGGTGCTTGACGATGTCGAAGTCGAGACCCGGAGCGTAGAGGCCGGTGCAGGAGGTGACGATGACGTGCGTGACGGAGCGGCGTTCCTCATCCGTGAGGGCAAGTTTGTCGAGCGCGCATTGCGCCAGCAGCGGAGCAAAGTTCTCAAAGGCCTGCATGCGGCGCGAGGTGGGAGGAAAATTTCCGGTCACATAGAGGTTTTCCGCATCGCGCCACGTCGAGTCGTCCGTGGAGATGGGCTGCAGGAATGAGTAGCGGTGTTCGATGGCCGACATACGAGCCATGCGCCGAAAGAGATTGCGCACCGTGCCCTCGGGCAGCATGCCTTCGGCAAACTGGACAAACGGCCGGTGCACATCATGCCGCGGGACTGCTGTCGCGATGCGATTGATATAAGCCGTTGTCATTCAGCTCCTTGGAGAATGGCTTTCAGTGGATTTGGCCCGGGGGGCGCATGTTATTTGGATGCGGTAAATGGCTTCGGGGGTGTGCTATGCGGCGACGGGGGCTGCCGGCCCCCATGCTGGCCGCGGAGGTTCGCCGCGATTCATCTTACGGCGCGGCATAGTGTTCGCGGAATCAAGCATCCAATACGAATTGAAGGCGAATGCGCGTCGTTCCTCCCGCGGGATTGGTTATTTCGATGGGGAGGCGGTGCTTTTATCGCGAAGAAGTTGGTTAAAGCTCGTCTGCATTTTTTGATCACGGAGGAATTACAGGATGAGCTTGTTCAGATCAGCAAAACCATCGCCCCCGCAGTCCGGCTCGTGCGAGACTGCGGCAGCCCGCATTGTGGGCGTGGGGGAGATGGCGGAGCTGGTCCGCAGTCATGACTGGAGTTCCACGCCCGTGGGCCCCATTGAAGGCTGGTCCCGGGAACTGGTCGCCATCGTGAACCTCACCTTGTGCTCGCCGGCCCCGGCAAGAACCCTCTGGGGTCCGGACATGATTCTGATTTACAACGATGGCTATCGGCCGATACCGGGGAAACGGCACCCCGAGGCCCTAGGGAAGCCTGCCCGGGAGGTCTACAAGGAATCGTGGCCCATTGTGGGGCCGCTGCTGGAGGAGGCTTACGCCACGGGGACGATGTTTTCGCACCGAAAGCTGCAGGTGCCGATCGATTCCGGCAGCGGGGTGCAGGATTCTTCCCTCGACTATACGTTCAGCCCCGTCTTTGAGGAGGGCAAGATCGCAGGCCTCTTCGGCTTAATGCAGGATGTGACGGGCGAGGTAATGGCCACGCGCGATCTTCGTGAAAGCGAAGCCCGCGCCACGCGCGTCTTGCAGAGCATCGGCGATGCGGTGATTGTGACGGACTCCGAGGCCCGCGTGGTTCAGATGAACCGCGTGGCCGAGAACCTCACCGGCTGGCGATTAGAAGAAGCCAAAGGCGATCCGCTCCAGCAGGTCTTCCACACTGTGGATGAGGGCACGCGCGAACCGGTGGAGAGCCCAGCGGAAAAGGTGCGTCGGCTTGGAACCGCGGTGGAACTCGTCAACCATACAATCCTGATTCGCAAGGACGGAAGTGAGACCGCAATCGACGACAGCGGAGCGCCGGTTCTGGATGACAACGGGGCGCTTGCGGGGATCGTGCTCGTGTTTCGCGATATTACAAGGCAGCGAGCGGAAGCCGAGGCGTTGCGCGAGAGCGCAGCGCGGCTCAAGGCCATGTACACCACCAGCCTGGGGTACATCGGTCTGCTGACGCCGGATGGGGTGATCGTCGATTGCAACCGCGCCTCATTGGAGTTTTCCGGAACTGACCGCACGGAGGTGGTAGGCAAGGGCCTGGCCGATTCGCCCTGGTTCGCGGGCACGCCGGGCGCACCCGAGGCGTTGCGGGCGGCGATGGCACGCGCCGCCGCGGGGGAGTTTGTGCGCTATGAAGCATCGCTCAACCGGCCTTCGGGAGAGACGCGGATCTTCGATTTCTCGCTCACGCCGGTTCGGGACACAGACGGAAGAGTGCTCTTTCTGGTTCCCGAAGGACGGGACATTACTGAATTCAGGCGAGCCGAATCGGCGTTGCTGAAAAGTGAAAAGCTGGCTGCCGTGGGGCGGCTTGCATCGTCCATCGCGCATGAGATTAACAATCCGCTGGAGTCGGTGATGAACCTGATCTACCTGGCGCGTCAGGCCGAGACTCCCAAAGCCCGGGAATATCTCGACCTTGCGGACCAGGAGATTCGCCGCGTCTCCATCATCGCCAACCAGACGCTGCGCTTCCACAAGCAGGCCTCGAAGCCGCAGGCCGCAAGCGGCGCCGACCTGTACTCAACCGTGATGAGCATTTACGAGGGGCGCCTTCGCAACGCGCGAGTGAAGGTGGAGAAGCGATTCAGGACCGACAAGCCGGCGGTATGCTTTCAGGGCGACGTGCGCCAGGTGCTGAACAACCTGGTGGGCAACGCGCTGGAGGCGATGCCGTTTGGCGGACGATTGTTGATCCGCAGCCGCAGCGGAAGAAACTGGGCGACGGGCAAGGCGGGGCTGGTTCTTACCATCGGCGACACCGGCACAGGGATCAGCCCGGCGGCGCGGAAGAATATCTTCGATGCCTTCTTCACGACAAAAGGCACCGCGGGGAATGGATTGGGGCTGTGGGTGTGCCAGGAGATTGTCAACCGGCATCACGGCACGCTCAGGGTGCGCAGTTCGCAGCGGCAAGGCAGCAGCGGAACGGCGTTTGCGTTGTTCCTGCCGTTCGAGGCGGAGTGCCAGTAAGTGAGTTTGGGTTGACCCATCGCATCTACCCATAGTGCTGATTGAGACTCGCCCCCGAAACTCGAAAGAGCCTGCCCTCGTTGGCGATTGACGACTGCATTCATTCTGGGGGAGTCGGAGATGATGCGCTCGTTGACAATCCTCTGCGGAACCGCCAAGCGATGACTGAAGTGAAGGGCGTTTTTCAGGACTGATCCTGCCGTTGGAGAGTAAATCACGGAGAATTAGCATATCGGAACCACAGAACTCATCCTTCAGCGCGCGGTCGAACGCACTATGTGGCAGCGTGCGGGCGAGGGATCGGCAGTCTCAGCGATCAGGAGCCGTCACGGAAGGTGGGTTATCGGCTTTGTGGCTGGCTTCTGGCGTACCGATGTGATCGGCGAGTTCGGCCCCGGTGAAGTTGCCGGTGTAGCTCTCATCGATCTCCGGCAGCATGGCGGCATTCCAAGCGGCCCATTCCGCGATCAGGCGGCTGTAAACGTCGGGCATGCGTTCCTTCAGATTGGCGCGCTCCATAGGATCCTCAACGACGTTGAACAGGAATGTATTATCTAGAATCTTGAGATACTTCATATCGCCATCGCGCGTCGCGTGCTGGGCATTGGCTTTGTAGCGCCAAAAGAGCTTGCGCGGAACCGGCGTGGCGCCTTCGGATAGAAATGGCAGCAGGTTAATGCCGTCGGGTGAATACGCGGCATCGGGCCCTGTGCTGGCAGCAGCAAGAAGCGTTGGCAGCCAATCCATGCTGATCGCCACCTGATTGGTGGTTTGGCCCTTGCCAATGCGGGCGGGCCACGAAATGATGGCCGGAATCCGCAAACCGCCTTCAAGCAACTCTGTCTTCCGGCCTGTAAATGGCCAGGTATCGGCGAAGCGCTCGCCTCCATTGTCGCTCGTGAAAATAACGATTGTGTTGTCGATGATGCCGCCAGCGTGAAGCGCATCGATCACTCGCCCAACCTGGAGATCGAGGTCCTCGATCATGCGCTCAAAGGTCCCTTGCGAACCGCCGTCAAAATCGACGAGCCCATGGCCATTGAGCCGCCGGGACTCGGCCTCATCTCCCGGCCCCTCCCACGGCCAGTGAGGAGCATTAAAGTGCAAGCTCAACAGGAAGGGCTTTCCGGCCTTGGCGTAGCCGTTGATGACATTGACGGCGTGGTTGCCGAGTAAATCAGTCAGGTAGCCAACCTGTTGGACCTTGATGTCTTCGTCCCACAGGTCGTTGGAGTGTGTAAAGTAGTCGACCGCGCCGCCGCGAAAACCATAAAAGTGGTCGTAGCCGCTATGCAGCGGGCCATATTTGGGCAGCAAGCCCAGATGCCACTTGCCCACAAGGGTGGTCCCATATCCGGCCTTGCGCAGGAGCGAAGGCAGCGTGGGATGGCTCGGAGGCAAACCGGTGTCGCGTCCGACGAGCGGTTCGTCGAGACCAACATCGAGGCGGTCCTGATAGCGTCCGGTAATCAGAGCGGTGCGCGTGGCCGAGCAGACCGCGGAGTTGGCGTAGGCCTGCAGAAAGCGCATTCCGCGCGATGCAAGACTATCGATGTTCGGAGTGTGGAGGTCGGGTCGTCCGTAGCAGGAAATATCGGCGTAACCCATATCGTCAGCAAGGATGAAAACGATGTTGGGCGGAGCCTGGACCGATTCGCCCAGCAGCTTGTCGGCGCCAGAGGCAAGCACCGCCGCGCCCAGCGCAGCGCCACGCAGCACCGTGCGGCGAGAAATCTCTGATGGGCTCATGATGAAAAGCCCTCCAACTGGAATCTCCGTTGCGACCCAGAATCACAACAAGTGTACTTCGCCTGAGGTAGATTGCGATGCCAACGGAATGTTCGCACTGAAAGTGGGAGCTTTTCGGAAGAAAAGCCTTCTGTCATAATCCGTTTGGAGCGATCAGCTCGCCTGCCGCTTTGCAACTTTGAATTTTCGCGGTCGGATAAGTAACGGAATGTCGGCCAGTATTAAGGAATGTGATAGGCACCAGTCCTCAACTGTCGCCAACAGCCCAATGCACTCATCGAGCCGCTACTGGAGTTCTGAAAGTTCCGGGCAGATTGCCGGTCAATCGCACGAAGCTTAGTTGAACAGGTCTTTCATCTTGTCGATCAGGGAAGGTGAGGTGGGCTTGTTGTCCACGCTCAGCATGTCAGACAGCTTGGCCACCAGTTCGCGCTGGGCACGGGACAGCTTGCGCGGCACCTGCACCAGCACCTTCACCACCAGGTCGCCGTGTCCCTTGCTGCTAAGGTAGGGAACGCCGCGGCCGCGCACGCGCAACTCCTTGCCGCTCTGGGTGCCCTCGGGAATCTTGAGGTTGACGGGGCCGTCGATACCGGGGATCTCGATCTCCGCCCCCAACGCCGCCTGCGGAAAGCTGATGGGAATGACACAGCGCAGATCGTGGCCATCGCGCTCAAAAAGGTCATGCGGCTGGATGGACAGGACCACGTACAGGTCGCCCTTGGGACCGCCTGAGCGGCCCGCATCGCCCTCGCCCGCATAGCGGATGCGGGTGCCGTCTTCGACGCCCGGGGGCACCTTGACGTTGAGCTTGAGTTCCTTTGAAACGCGCGTCTCTCCCCGGCAGGTTGAGCAGGGATCACCGATGATGGAGCCGGTGCCTCCGCAGGCGTTGCACGTACGCGCCACGGAGAAAAAGCCCTGCTGATAGCGGAGTTGGCCGCGTCCTTGGCACTGCCGGCAAACGGTGGGTCCCTGGCCGGAGGCGCTGCCGCGGCCGCTGCACGTGGGGCAGGTCTCAAGTCGGCGAACCTTGACTTCGGTCTCGGCGCCAAAGATGGCGTCTTCAAACTCGATGGACAGGTCGACGCGGAGGTCATCGCCGCGATGCTGGCGGGAGCCGCGCTGCTGCTGGGCGCCCACGTTGAACATCTCGCCGAAAAGGTCGCCGAAGATGTCGCCGATATCGACGCTGCCCGCGAAGGGGCCCCCGTATCCCTGGCTGGCCGCACCAACGCCGGCGTGGCCATAGCGGTCGTACGCGGCGCGTTTGTCTGCGTCGCACAACACCTGGTAGGCCTCGCTTGCCTGTTTGAAACGCTCTTCCGCGGCGTGATCGCCGGGGTTGCGGTCAGGATGATGCTTGAGCGCCAGCTTGCGGTAGGCGCTCTTCAACTCCTGGTCACTGGCCTCGCGGGAAACGCCCAGCACTTCGTAGTAGTCTGCTTTGCTCACTGTCACTTTTTATTCTATCTTCTGTTTTGGATTTGAAACGATGCGCACCAGCGCCGGCCGCAGGAGCCGATCGCGGAGCTTGTAGCCGCGGCGAACTTCGTCGGCAACAAAGTGGTCGGGCAGGTCGTCGCGTTCGATGGAGCCAAGGGCCTCATGATGGCGCGGATCGAACTCCTCACCCACGGCGGGAACAGGCGTAACCTGCATCTGGCGAAGGACTTCTTCCATCTGCTTGACGATCAATTCCACGCCGGAGCGCAGTTGCTCTGCCGAGCCGGTGGACTTGAGCGCCAGCTCAAAATTGTCGAGCACGGGCAAAAACTGCTCCACCACATTGCCTGTGGCGTAGTCGCGAAACTCCACCTTCTCGCGCTCGGCACGTTTGCGGGCATTTTCAAACTCGGCCTGCAGGCGTGCTATGCGGTCGACAAGCTGGTCGCGTTCCAGCTTCAACTGGTCGAACTCCGCCCGGCTTACCGTCTCTTCGACGGCCACGGGGCCGGCCGCGGGAACGGTTTCCGCTTCGGGCGCCGCGGAGTCAACAACGGCAACCTCCTGGGCGGCCTGGAGTGTGTTTTCGCTGGCTTCCAATTCTTTCAACTCGGTTTCTTGTTTTGGCATACTTCGGTGCAATCTCCGCAAAATGGTTCGTATCTGTTTCAATGATAAATTCCGCGGCAGCCGCCGGCCTCTCTGGGGTTGATGGGGGAGCGGGGCGCCTCGCATTCGTTCTGCCCGGCAGGGGGAACGAATGCACCCTAGTCGGTGGGAACTTCGAGGATGCGCTCGGAAAGCCGCGCGATATAGCGCACCGCGTGAATCATCTCCTGATATTGGATGCGCGTGGGCGCGATGACCGCGACGGTGCCCAGGCTGTTGTTGCCGAGTCGAGCGGACGAGCCGATGAGCACAAGGTCCTGCATCGCCGGCGAAGCTTCATCGAGCCCGACCACCACACGCACCTCCTGCTGGCGGCCGTCCACGTAGGCTGTGAGCAGTTCCACCAGCCGCTGCTTTGCCTCGAGAGCCAGCAGCATCTGGCGCAGCCGTTCGCGATCCAGTTCGGCCGCAATCAGGTTGGCCATGCCGTCAACGAAGAGCGTGGGGCCTGACTCGGCTCCGGTCAACGCTCCCTTGCGGCAAAGCTCCTCCACCGAGGCCAGCATCTGGTTGTAGGCGGCGCGCTCCATGTCCACGCGGCGTGCCACTTCAGTGCGGATGCGTTCAATGGGCCAGCCGCGGAAGTTCTCATTCAAATAGCGCGCGGCGGTCTCCAGATCCAGATGAGTCAGGTCGCGGTCGAGATTCAAAACGCGGTCGAGCACGGCTCCGGCCTGCGTGACCACCACGGTCAGCACACGCCCCGCGGTGAGCCGCGAAAAATGAATGTGCTCCAGCACTTGCGTGCCGGTGGCGCTGGCCAGGGCCACACCCAGTCCGCTGGAAAGCAGCGCCAGCACCTGGGAGGTGCGCTCAAGGTATTCGTTGGTGCTGGAAACGCCGGAGAAACTGTCGTCGATCTGCTCGCGGCGTTGTTCGCTCAAGGGGCTGAGCAGCGAATTGCTTTGCGGCATGGGGTTCAGCGCATCAGTCTGCGCGCCGACGGCCATGCGTCCCGATTGCGTAATCTGCTCCACGTAATAGCGGAATGCGGCGGCGGTGGGCACGCGTCCGGCGGAGGTGTGCGGCTGCTCAAGCAGGCCCGCATCGCCCAGCGTGGCCATCACGTTGCGGATGGTGGCGGAGCTGAGGCCCTCGCGGTTGGCAAAAAAGCGTGCGACCGCCTGGGAGGCTACGGGTTCTCCGGTAGCGATGTACAGTTCGATGATGGCCGTGAGCACCAACCGCTCGCGCGGACTGACGCGTGTCTCAGACATCTTCCCTGCTCCCCTGTACGTTCATTTCTGGTGGTTTATTCCCCGATCCGCAGCGCCTCCTGATGCGGCGCGGTCCCGAAGCAAACACGACTAACTCCTGAATACACAGGAAGTTATCCACGAAAATTGGATACACTTACCCTTGTTAATTCTATGGAGGCTCAAGTAACGCTGTCAAGTTGCAGGCGGGCAAGACGCGAACCATGAGCATGAGAAAGAAATATCCCACGAGAGCCCCAAGAATGGGAACCATGTTTCATTTCTTCGTTGAGCGAAATTATTGACGGCGAGTAATCGAACTCATTCGCGGAAATCAGCTACTGATCCCGCTGTGCGAGCGTTGCGGCTTCAGCTAAAGCCGCGCCTTTTCAAAGCACCGAGTTGGCGACCTGTTTCACGCTATTGGTCTGGTGGCCGTACGTAGGGCTTTTGCAGATTCTGGCGCGCTTCGTTCAGGGCTCCCTGCGTGTTGTCGTTGGTCTGCACCGCCAGGCGGTACTCGTTCACTGCACGATCGCGCTGGCCGGTCATGTCAAATATCTTGCCCAGTTCGATGTGACTCCAAACCTCGGTCCAGCGTGGCTCGTCGTCGCCCCGCAGCGCGTCGCGGTAGGCATTCACCGCCGCCTGGAAGTTGCGCTGCGCCAGCAGCACTTCGCCGATGCGATAGTTGGCCAGCGAACTCTGCGAGTTGGCCACCAACGCTTTCTGGTACTCAGCCAGCGCGGCCACCAGGTCGCCCTGCGCCACCAGTTGCTGCCCCTTCAGAATGGAGATGCGAACCTGAAGGTCCGGTGAAGACTTGAGCAGCCAGCCTTGCGGATCGATGCTGATGCGACGGGGGCGGCCGAACGTGTCCACAACGTACTGGGACTCGGTGCCCACCACGTCCACCTTCTGGATCTCGGTCTTGCCGTCGGTCTCCACGCGCAGCTCCACCGGCATGCGGAACAGGTCGAGGTCCTGGTTGATTTCGCCGATGGTGCGGAAGCCCTTGTTATTACCCAGGCGGTAGACGGCGTACTTGTTGACGAACAGCGGCGCGCCGGTGCCGTCGATCCATTGCGCGAAGAACGGCGTCAACTGCTGCTGGCTCTGCGCCTCGGCCACCTTCTCAAAATCAGTCGCCCGAATGCCCTGGTCGATATACTGGCTCAACGCCCCCTTCAGCGTGGCAAGAAATGCTTTGTCGCCAATCTCCCAGCGCAGCATGTGGAAGATCATGGCGCCCTTTTCAAGCGTCATCGACTGGAACTCAGGCGAGAACGGGTTGAGACGCCCGGAACTCGACAGCGGGATGGTGTCATAGGCCAGCGCACCGGCGGAGACATCCTGCAGGTCGGCCTTCATGGCGTTCTTGCCGCTCTCCTCTTCCACGTACATCAATTCGCCATAACGGGCCATGCCGTTGGTGATCCAGGCTTCGCTCAGGGTGCGTGGGCTCACTTCAGATCCCCACCACTGGTGCGCGATGGTGTTGGCCAGCAGGCGAATGCCTGATTTGTCGCCGACGCGAGAGCCCATCATGCCGGCCAACTCCGGCGCCCACACCGCGGGCAGCGTGTCGTCGGGAATCTCGACGACGTTCAGGTGGCTCGTCTCCGGAGCTCCGAAGCTATCGGTAAAGAAATCGTATTGCTTGGCCGCAGTCTGCGCCAGTTCGTTGCCTGCCTGCTGGTGCGCGACGGTGAGGTAGACCTTCACGTTGCCGGCGCCGACGGAAACCGGATTGACGTAGCGGCCAGCGATCACTGTTCCGGGAAACCCGGGCTTGTTCCAGTTGAAGTCAAATTGGTCGCCGGGCTTGCCGTCGGCCAGCGTTACTGGGTGCGACGCTCCCTGGGCGCCGCTGGCAAAGACCTTCATGCCCTGCGGCACCTTGATGTGCATCTCCGCCGTGAATCGGTCCGTCATGAACCCCGTAGTGGGGAACCAGCGCGCCGCGTAGAGCAGATAGGTGATGGGCTCTTGAATCGCGGCCAGCTTCAGCCCTTCTACAGGGCCGTCTTCGCTGCCGGTCATCACGCCTTCGTACTCAAATGTCCAACGGACCGGCGTGGCGCGGACAAAGGGCGTGGCCGGGGTCACGCGAATGGTGCCGTCTGCCGACCGCTCGCCAGTGAGCGTCTTGCCCGACTGGTCTGAGATCTTGTTCACCTTGAGCGCAGGATGAAAGCCGAAGCTCACCATCTCAGCGTTATCGGGCGCCGTAAATGTGACTGCCGCTTTGGCCGTAATGTGATGCGTGGCCGTGTCGAGCTCGGCGTCGATCACGTAGCCGGTGATGTTGAGCGCGGCGCGTTCAGACCGTTGCGCGGTGGCGGGAGAGGCCGCGAGCAGCGCGGCGGCGAGGAGACCGAGCCCGGCGCAGAGCCGGCCCAACTTGTTCCGTGGTTTCATCTTGTGCTCTCGTACTCGCATAGACTCCCTTATTCCCCAGGCGCCTTTCTGCCCGCTTCCCTCAGGAATGCACAGTTTGTGCGATTTCCGTTGGAGAGGCCGTATCGAGCAGGTCAAGGGTAATGTCCGCCACCCGGCCGATGGCGCCGCTTTTATGGTTTACGTCTGGTACTCCGGCGCGTAGCAGACCCCGGATGGCCGCGAGTTCCTTCATCATGGACTGTCGAGGAGGGCCGTCGGGTAGCAACGGCTGCAACTGTCTGACGATATTGGATGCAGTGAACTCGTTCTGAATCAACTCGGGAACCACACGTTTTCCGGCAATCAAGTTGGCCATGGCCACGTGCGGCACCTTCACCACCCGTTTGGCGATGGCGTAGGTCACCGGCGATACCCGGTAGACCACTACGAAGGGGTTGCCGATCAGGGCCGCCTCCACGGTAGCTGTTCCGCTGGCCACCACCGACGCGCGGGCGTGGAAAAGTACGGCGCGAGCGCCACCTGCGGTGGGGCCAACTGCGCCTTCGGCGCTCATGTCATCGATCAGGCGGATGGTGAGATTCCCGCGGAGTTGGTTCACCATTTCCTTGACCGCGCAGCGCTGGATGGCAGTGAGGGTGGGGGCGAGCGGCAAGATGAACTCATACGCGTCGGGTTCGCGGGTGTCCAGGTCACTGCGGGCGGCCAGGTCCCGCGCCGCCGTCAACATCTCGGGCAGGTTGTCCCTGATCTCCTTGGCGCGGCTGCCCGGCAACAAGCCAATCCAGGTCTTCGCCGGGTCCAGCCCATGGTCGGCGGCAAATTCTTCCCGCCCGATGGTGGGCAACCCCGCCTCCGCCAGCGGGTGCCCGACGAATTCGGCCTTGACGCCGTGTTCGCGGTAAAACGCCTCCTCGAATGGGAAGATCACCAGCATGCGGTCAATGTATTTCCGCACCAGCTTGATGCGGTGTTTCTTCCACGCCCACAACTGCGGGCTCACGAAGAAGATCACCGGAATGCCAAGCCTGTGCAGTTCCTCGGCCAGCCGGAAATGGATGTCGGGGAAGTCAATGAGCACGGCCACGCTGGGCCGCCACTCGCGAACGGCCTGCTTGAGCCTGCGAAACTCGCGGTAGATGCGCGGCAGATGGCGAACCACTTCCGTAATGCCCATTACCGCCATTTCCTCTGACCGGACGACGCTCTCGAGGCCGGCGGCCTGCATACGCGTGCCGCCCATGCCGAAAAACCGGGCAGTCCGGCCCGTCTCTGCCAGCCGCAACTTCAGCGCCTCCACAAGCAGCGCGCCATAGTGCTCGCCGCTGGCCTCGCCTGCCGAGATGAAGATTGTGGGGGACATCCGTGCCTGGGCCGCCTTTCCTGCTGTGGTCACCATGATAGCGGCTTGACCCGGCCGGGATGAAGTGGTTGGGATGGCTGTTGAAAGAACGGACACTCCGGGCGCGACGTTGCATCAGCGACTCACGAGGCCGCAACGTGTTGTCGGGATTGTGGTTACTGGACCTTGCCCGCCGCATCCTCCAGAACCACGTCGGAGAGCACCGCCGTATCCGACGTTGCGGGCAGGTGCGAGCAGAAGCCGATGCCCACGTAAAACGGCCCGTCAAAGTGCAGTGTGATGGGCGGACCGAACTGATGCATCGGCTCGTCTTGCAGGCTGATGAAGATGGCGATCGAGTCGCCACGCTTTTCGATCCCAATGCGCTTGGCCAGCACGCCGTTTAGTCCGCCGCCGAAGCGGTATTGCAGATCGTTGATGCTTGCGCCCTTTTCCGGACGCTGGGCCAGGTGGATCATGCCCACGCCGTGTTCGCCGAGCATGGCTTCCTTTGAATCGTCGTCGAGGTTCTGGCGAATCACAAGCACTGCTTTGCGATCGCCGTAGCCCTTGGGATCGGGAAAGGAGGCGTCGGCCGCAAGCGAGACGTCGCCGGACATTTTCTTCCAAAGGAAACGGAATTCGTCGCGCGTGTACCAGATGTTATAGCCGGCCGAGTGGATGGTGTACTGCTTCGTAGCGGCGTCATAACTGGCGCTGCCGGGCACCACCGCGCCTCCTACGTCCGACTGGCCGTCGAAGATGCCGATCGGTGTGTTGTCGGTCGTTGTGGGTCGATGGAAGTCCGTCGGCGGCGGCACCTGGGTGTGTGTCGCAGAGCCCGGCTGCGCCCAGTCCGGAACTGCGGGGACCTGCGCCGCAGGCGATTGTGCGCGAAGATGCGTTCCCGTGCAGAGCAGTAGAACCGGCAGCAAGGATAAGACGGCGAGTTTCAGCACGCTGCGAAGAGGGCGGATGTCCATGTCACAGAACTTTACCAGAGACAGCCTCGGTGTCTCGGAGCCTCTTCGTCTTCGATGTCGCGAAAAAATGACGGGTGAAATTCACATTTCTACGTTAAATTGAGGGCGAGAGGGTTTACTGTGCATTCGTTCCAAACCTTTCTGTTCAAATTCAAGGCCGCATTCGTTCTAATGCTTTTGTCGCCACTCGCGTTCGAGGCTTCTTCCCTGCAAGCTCAAGCGCCCCCGGGCGCGCCCGCCATTCCGGCTGCACCTCCGGCGGTTTTTCAGAACACGATCCCCGGCGATCAACTTGCGTTCCTCAACGACTACGCCGGCCGAACTACTAAAGACATCATGAAAGACAAGCGATTCCGGTCGTTGCTAAAGCTGGCGACGCCTCGCACCACCTATCATTACGGGCGCGACATGGCGCTCTTCTACACCAGCGAAACCCTGCTTGAGGGAGCGCCACTGCCGATCGATATTCGCGACGGGCGCTACGTGATGGTGGGCAGCCACAGCGGGCCCTACCTCGACGGCCGCGGGTTTTTGTGGATTGACATGAGGGAAGGAATCGCGCTGGGAGGCGTCTATTTCCATCCGGTCAACGGAGAACCGACGCCGACGCTGGCCATCTTTTCGCGGCAATTGAAACAAGACTCACTCGCTATGAGTCAGCTTCCCATGGCGTTCGCAGAGGATGTGGGCCGGTGGACTGCCGTTGCGCGCGTTCCCGAGATTTCGGTGCGCTACTTCATTCCCGACAACGGCAGAAAGTATGTCCTCGTGCATGATGAGGATTATTGCTGGCATCCAGACAATACACCTGCGCCCCCTCAAAATGTGTGTGGGCAAATGAACGCCTCTGCGGCCGATGCAGACATGAGCGCAGCCTACTTCATGAAGGAAACGCTCAATGCTGCAAATGCGACTGCGTGGATGCTGGAGCCGGAGCAAATAGCATGGATCGGCGTGAGGGACCGGACTTGCGGTTTTGGTCCCGTCGGATTCCCTTGCCGCATTCGCATTGCGCGGCAGCGCACGCGGGTTCTGCTGGGACACCATCCGTAACCCTCCACGCGGGGAGTCGGGCGCAGGGCGCATCGCAGCTTCTCGGATTGCCAATGACTTACCATGGTTCATTGAGGTGGTGTAATCACACATGGTGTGGCGAACGGCGGCAATTTTTGTTTGCCTGATGGTGGCCGCGGCAGGAACGCCGGCCCTCGTCTGCCAGAGCAACAGCGGGGGCAATGAGATAAAGAGAGCTTCAGCGCGAGAGAACTTCCTCAATGTGATCGAAGAGGAAAGAAAGACGGGCGCAACCCTTTTCTATCGCCAAAGCTATATCGATTCGACCAACAAGTTAGCCTCCTATCGCGGTTCGGTCTATGGCGCGATTCAAAGTGCCAAACTGGATGGCTGCTCGTTGACAATGGACATCCTGATTGTGGATCTTTTCTCCGGAACCGCGGGCAAAAAATCCATCGAAAACATGCAGGATACCGAGACCTACAGAATCGATTTCATTCTCACGCGCGAGATCGCTGGTGCGATGACGCTGGTCGAGGCACGGCCCCTTCAGTTGAAAAGGAACACCAACTCCGTGTGCACTGAAAACTCCTCATGCACCTTCACGTGGCTTCAGGTACAGGCAAAGGCTAAAGTCATCAAGGAGACCAGGACCACAAACAACTTTGTTGATTTTGACGGATACGTTTACCGGTTCCTGATCCCGCTGAGTTCTCCAGACGCCGGCAAGCAATTCATCAACCAAGTGAAGGCTCTGGTTGATGGAGATTGCAGGTAGCGCGATTTAAGGTGCTTCGCTGCATCATGCCACCTGTCGCCCGCTGATGAGTGGATTGGCGCGGCGTGGTTGAAGATTCACAAGGCCGCGGCCCCTCGACCGCGCACTGGTTTTGCCAGGGAATGCGTGTGCGCGCAAGTTGACGATTCTCATCGCTAAGAAGTTCACTGAGTGATACACTCTGCAGGCCTGCCCCGGATTCCCCAATCCATCATTCGGCTTTATAAAACAGGAGGTTGTTCATGCACGAGAGTACTCACGCTGAAGGTCCATTGACTCCAGGTCTGGTGTTCGACATGCTGCAGGCGCATCAGCGCACCGCGGCTCTCAAAGCGGCAATTGATCTCGATGTGTTCAGGGCGGTGGGGGAAGGGCCCGGAGATGTGGCCTCCATTGCAAAGCACTGTTCGGCATCGGAGCGCGGCATCCGCATCCTGTGCGATTTCCTCGCCATCTACGGTGTCCTGGTGAAGGATGACGGGCACTACCGGCACTCTGCCACGAGCGCTGCGTTCCTTGACCCGCGCTCGCCTTCATCGCTTGCTTCCATTGCGCAGTTTCTCGGCAATGAGGCAATGCGCGAGCCTTACTACCACCTGGCGGATGTGGTGCGCACCGGGCGCACAACGCTCGCGGGCGATGGCAGCGTGGCGCCGGAAAATCCGATCTGGGTGCAGTTTGCGGAGACCATGGCGCCCATGATGGCGCCGCTGACCGGTCCGCTGGGCGCCGTGGTGCTGGATGGACAGACCGGCCCGATGCGCGTGCTGGATATCGCTGCGGGTCACGGGCTTTTCGGCATCGAGATCGCGAAACAAAATCCCGAGGCTCACGTCACGGGTCTCGATTGGGCTCCGGTGCTGAGAGTGGCGCTTGACAATGCGCGCAAGGCCGGGGTGCACGAACGCTACAACATGCTGCCGGGAAGCGCGTTCGACGTGGACTTTGGCGAGCCTTACGACGCGGTGTTGCTCACCAATTTCCTGCACCACTTCGATAAGCCCACCTGCGTAAGCCTGTTGCACAAAGTGCACGCTGCGCTGCGGCCCGGCGGGCGCGCGGCCACGCTGGAGTTTGTGCCCAACGAAGATCGAGTGTCGCCGCCCATGCCCGCGGCCTTCGCCATGACCATGCTCACATCCACCGTAGGCGGGGACGCTTATACGCTGAGCGAACTTACGGCCATGTACAACGAGGCGGGCTTCACAGGGATCACGGCGCACCCCATCCCGATGAGTCCACATACTGTGGTGATGGGGCACGCCTGACTCTGCCGATAGAAACAAGAGCGCAGATCGCCCGGGGCTTTTACGCGCGGATCGCCGGAGGGGCGGTCCGCCGCGCCTTGACCGCGGCTGCCAGTTCAGCAAGCAGCGTTTGCGTTTCGGGCCAGTCGATGCACGCGTCGGTGATGCTTTGTCCATACACCAGCGGTTGCCCGGGGACCAGCTTTTGCGCGCCAGCCACCAGGTTGCTCTCGATCATCGCGCCAATGATGTTGCGGTCCCCACCTGCGATCTGTCCGGCTACATCGTGGCAGACCAGCGCCTGCCGCGTGTAGTCCTTGTTGCTGTTGGCGTGGCTGAAATCGATCATGATGCGGGGGTCCAGGCCGGCCTTTTCCATCTGCGCTGCCGTCTGCGCCACGCTCTCCGCTGTGTAGTTCACCATCTTGCGGCCGCCGCGCAAAATGATGTGGCAATCGGGATTGCCCGTGGTGACAAAGATGGCGGACTGGCCATAACTCGTGTGTCCCAAAAATGTGTGCGAGTGCGCCGCCGACAAGATCGCGTCGATAGCCACCTGCACGTCGCCTGACGTCGCATTCTTGAAGCCCACCGGGCACGACACGCCTGACACGAGTTGGCGATGCACCTGGCTCTCCGTGGTGCGTGCTCCGATGGCGCCCCAGCTAGCCAGGCCCGCGATGTACTGCGGCGAAATCATGTCAAGGAACTCCGTGCCAGCGGGAACACCCATCTCGGCGAGATCGAGCAGCAGATGCCGCGCCAGGCGCAGCCCGTCGTTGATCTTGAACGACTGATCGAGGTGCGGGTCGTTGATCAGGCCCTTCCATCCCACAATGGTGCGGGGCTTCTCAAAATAAACGCGCATCACAATGTGCAGCTCGCTTGAAAACTCCGCGATGGCGCTCTTGAGCAGCGTGGCATACCCGCGCGCTGCCTTGGTGTCGTGAATGGAGCACGGGCCCACCAGTACCAGCAGCCGCTGGTCGCGCTTGCCGAGGATCTCGCAGATCCCGTTGCGCGCGTTGTAGATGGTGGCCGATGCGGCTTCCGTGATGGGCAATTCTTCCTCGAGAAACACGGGAGGAAGAACGACTTTGGTCCATTGAATGCGAAGATTCTCTGTCGGTTGGAACATGGCTCTTTTCTGGCGGCTTGCGTCCTTGCCGCGGAAACGTCACGGCTCTGAGGGAACACTCCCTCTTTTAAAGTTAACAGCCTTCAGAAGTGATGACGGGCACTACGCGCCAAAGAGGAACGGAGTTAAAGTTTCACTCGCAATTCAAAGAGATTTCCAGCGAGGTGAAGTACTGCGGGAAACTTACTGCTCCTGCGCGGGTTTCGTGGGGTCGTTCCCGTCTTTTCCGGCGTCCTTGTCTTTGCCCCAGGTCTTGTAGAGCCCCAGGTAGCCGTAGTTCTCCGTTTGCCCGGCGATGGAGTGCCCGTACGCGAACAGCAATTGCAGCCCCGGAGATTTGAAGTGGTAGTATCCGCCCGCGTCGATCATGGCGGAGGCTTGCGTCTGCGCGGCGGCAAAGCCCTCCCTCGCATGCGAAAACACTTCAGCGGATAACTCGAGCTTCTTGCTCATCACTCGCTTTACCAGGAACCCACCATACGGATAGCTGCGGTAATCCTTCTGCTTGTTGATCGCGTATCCGGCTCCGCCCACCAGGCTCCACGGCCCAAAGTCCTTGTCGATCCACAGCGGCAGCTTGTACCAGACCTTGCCCACGCCGAGGCCCTTGTCGGCATTGCCCGTGGGAACTTCAAGCATGGTGAACGATCCGATCTGTGGGCGATGCTTGGTCTGTTTGATAAAGCCGTATTTCACGCCAAATTCCATGTCTGTGAGGCCGAAGGCGCTCGTCCCCGTTCCGCCCGGAGCATAGATGGGGTTATTCGACGGCATCACGCCGCCCCAGGGCAGAATGGCATGCAACTGAACGTTGGGAACCGCGCCCCAGTTGAATTCGAAGGCCGGCCCCGTCGGGTCAAGTTCTGCAGGCGTGCCATCCACCATGCCGAAGATGTAGAACTCGTAGTGCCCGTAGTCCACCGGCGTTGGGTCGTCGGTCTGGAAGGGTGGGCCCGCCTGCGCACCCAACACGGGCGCGGCCAACATCAACAGAACAATCTGCGCCAGGTTCACGCCACGACCGCGAATTCTCATCAACGCTCCTGCTTGCTTTCAGATGCAATCGGGGACACTGAGCGCAAGCCCGGGTTAAGCTTCAGTGCGCGTAGCGCTGTTCGCCCGCCTCGATTGCAACGGCAAGCCGATTCGCGTCGGGCGGCAGCGGGCAAGTTGCGTAAGGCGTGTAGGCGCAGGGCGGATTGTAGAGCTCGTTGAAGTCGAGCGTGAGCGTTCCCGGCTGCGTGAGGCCGTTGCTGGGCAGCCCGGTGGTAAGAAACCGCGCAGCCTGGTATGTGGTGGTCTGGCTGGTCTGGTCGCGCAGAATGAAGAACAGCTTGTCCTTCTCGCCGCCTTCGATCACCGGCTCAAGCAACAGCGTTTTGCCGTTGAGCGTGAACTCCGCGATGCCCGGCGCGGGCATGTTCAGCGTGGTGCCGATGATGGTGGGGATCTTCTCAACGTGCGGAGGCGTGAACGGAATCCAGCGCGCCGTGACGCGATAGCGCGGGTCGGCCGCGTACCAGTGCAGGCCGCGAAAGCCGGTGCGCGTGGGCGAGGCCGCATCCTTGATGCGCAGGGCGTAGCGGTCGCCGCGGGGCAGCACCACCATGGTCAAGTTGTGCCAGGTCAGCGTCGAAGGCTTCTTGTCGTCGGCGCTCAGCGTGCCCTCGCGCGCCGGCTTGCCGTCGATTTGCAGGTCGGGCGGAAAGCCGCCGCTGGGCGAAAGCAGCTGCACGGTTGGCCCGGAGACCGTCAGCAGCCCCATGTGGTCGGGGGCCTTGGCATTGATCCTGATCCGATTGTCAGCCGCGGTGCCAAAGGAGTTGACGCCCGGCTTCAGCCATTCCAGCCCGACCAGCGTGAGCCAGCCGTCCGGCGTGGCAAGTTCGCGCTCGCGTTGCGCGCGCCACAGATCGAGTTGCTGGCGCCAGGCGGCTGCATCACCGGGGGTGGTTTCAACAAGGCCGGATCTGGGGGCCGCGCTCTGAGCGCGCAATGGTTGGCGGGAAAACGACAGAAGAGCCACCGTCGCCAATGCCACAAAGACCGAAAGCTTCATGTTTCGACGCAACATCCAACCTTCCTTTCGGGTCTCCTTCATTATGCCTGTGCCGGCGTTCGGCATTAGACTCGGTGGGGAGACCAAGACGATGCAAAGGCTGAATGGACCGGCTGGATTTTGTTTCGCGTGCATTTTTGTTGCGTTTTGCGCGCCCATCGCGGTATTCGCACAGCAACGCGTTGCATCTCCCGAGACGACAGTTCAGGCGCCGGCGTCTGCCGATCCGGTGCTCACGAATCGCCCGCCGCCCAAGCCGAAGAGCCTGGTGATCCGCGAAGGCCGGGTGCAGTTGGATGTGGTGGTTGCGGATGCGGCAGGAAGGCCCGTCACAGGTTTGCAGCCTTGGGACTTGAAGTTGCTGGATAACGCGCAGCCGCGCAAGATCCTTTCGTTTCATGCATTCAACGACTCCACATCAAAGCCCGACCCGCCGGTTGAGGTGATCCTGGTCATCGACACGGCCAACCTGCCCTTCCAGCAGGTGGCCTTCGTGCGGCATCAAGTGGAGCAATTTCTGCATGAGAATAGCGGGCATCTCAAGCAGCCGGTTTCTCTCATTGTGCTTTCTGACGCGGGTCTCAGGGTACAGCCGCGGCCTTCGGTAGATGGCAATGCCATCGCGAAGGTTGTGCACGATATCAACGGCAGCATCAGGACCGTGGACGCGGCGATGGGTGGGGAGGGCTTGCTGGAGCGTTTCCAGTTATCCGTCAGGCAAATGGCAAACATTGCCGAAAACGAGGCGCGTAAACCGGGCAGAAAGTTGCTGATATGGGTTGGGCCCGGCTGGCCCATGCTCACCCGGACCGACCCAAGCTACTACTCCGAAAAGAACGAACGGCGCTACTTTGACGGCATCGTCGAACTATCGACCAAGCTGCGAGAGGCGCGCATGGTGATCTACAGCGCTGCGCCGGCAAACGTGGGGGCGGGCGGCGCCGATTCCACTTATGCGCTGCTTTTCAAAGACTTTCTGAAACCGGTGAAATCAGCCCACGAGGCACAAGCCGGCGACCTGGCGCTGAAGGTGCTTGTGACACAGTCAGGCGGACAGATTACAGGGCCGGATAACGACCTTGCGGGCCAGATCGATCGTTGTGTTGCGGATCCCAATGCGTTCTACAGAATTTCGTTCGATCCGCCACCTGCGGAGCACGCCGGCGAGTATCACGATCTGAAGGTGCAGGTGGCACAACCCGGTTTGACCGCGCACACCAGCACCGGCTACTACAACCAGCCTCACGCGCAAAAGCAGTAGACTTGCTTGAAGTTAAATGGACAGAGCGATGACCGGGACTGCGGGTTTGAGCAAGTCGGGGTGTGCCTGTGTGCTGCTTCTGATGAGCGTGGCGGTGATGACGTGGGGTCAGCAAGGCGCCACGGTTGCAGCCGATCAGCCAGCGGCGGTGCCGCAGTCCGCACCTTTTGACCCCGGGCTGAGGAATCGGCCTCGGCCATGGCCGGCGCGCAGTGCTGAAGGCCGGATCCACCTCGACGTGGTGGTGACGGACGCGGCGGGCAAGCCGGTGGGTGGCCTGACCGCGCAGGATTTCACGTTACTCGAAGATGGAAAGCCGAAGGAGATTGTCTCCTTCATGGCATTGGATAAGAACGCCGCCAAGCCTGAACCGCCGGTGGAAGTGATTCTGCTGATCGATGAGGTCAACAACGGTTTTGTTGAACTGGGCTACATACGACAAGGGGTAGAGGCGTTTCTGCGCCAGAATGGCGGGCAATTAGCGCATCCGGTGTCGATTCTCCTGTTTACGGCAAAGGGCTTCCAGACTGCATCTCAGGCTTCGATGGATGGGATCGCTTTGGCTAAGATCGTCCACCAAATCAATCCCAGCATCCGCCCAAGGGGCATGGATCTCTTCGAACTGTCGATCCTGACGCTGTTTCATTTTGTGCAGGATGAGGCGAGGAAACCGGGAAGGAAGCTGCTGATCTGGACAGGCCCAGGGTGGTCGACTCCTCCGCCTAACCCGATCGTGCTCACGCAAAAGGACGAGAAAGACAAGAGTGCTCAATTCAATGCGATCGTGTTTCTTTCAACTAAGCTGCGAGAAGCGCGGATCACGCTGTATGGCGGCTACGCCAATTCGCCGTACTACTATCGCGACTACCTTAAAGGCGTGAAGAGGGTTAGCGGTGTGGATCCGCGCAACTTATCGCTGGCGGTGCTTGCGCTTCAAAGCGGCGGGCGCGGTGATCTCGCCGCTATCAATCGCGATAGCGACCTGATCGAACAGCTCGAGGATTTTGTCTCCGAAGCGAACCCCGCTTACACGCTGAGCTTCAATCCGCCGCCGACGGAACACTCCGATGAATACCACGATCTCAAGGTGGTTGTAAGCAAGCCGGGGCTGACGGCGCGGACCAACACCGGGTATTACAACCAGCCGGATTACAGTCGCCCCGAGCCGCCACCAGATTCACCGCATGAGAACCGTCTCGCCTTTTCCGCTGATGCCTGGACGCCGAAAATGCTTGCCAAACAGGTCACGGTCGCACAGTTGCAGCAGCAATTGAAAGAAATGCAGGGGAGGCCGGACGCCGATGTGGCCCGGCAACTGGGCGGGCTTGAGCTGACCGAGCGCCTCAGCAGCAACAAGCTGTCAGCGTTGAAAGCCGGATTGCCCGGCGCGAAAGCCCAGCAGGCCCTGGTGGCGCTGGGCGATGCGTCAGTCTTCCTCAGCCCTCCCGATGATGAGATCACAGCCAGTGCAGCGCCAGATATTGCTGAGCAGCGTCGCATCTTCGCGCTGACCGTCGATTATTTAGGCAAGACCATTCCCAAGTTGCCGAACTTCTACGCCAATCGGGCGACAACTCGCTTTGATGACACGCCGCCGAATATTGAGCAGGGGGGCACGATCCTTGCCGGGGCACGGCCGTTTCATGTGGAGGGCAGTTCCAACGCTACCGTGATTTACCGGAACGGCAAGGAGGAGGTGAACTCGGCTGCGCTAAAGGGCAAGAAGCCGAATGGGGAAGAGAAGGGCCTAATCACCAGGGGAACATTCGGACCGATTCTTTCCACCGTCATTGTGGATGCATCCCACAGCGAAATGACCTGGAGCCGCTGGGAACAGGGCGCGAACGGGCGAGTGGCCGTTTTTCGCTACGCGGTGCCCAACGAGAAATCACATTACGAAGTGGCACACCGCAGTTCAAAGGAGAGCGATCACAGTTACGATCTTGATCGGGAAACCGGCTATCACGGAGAGGTGGCGATCGATCCCGAGACGGGAACGATCGTTCGCCTGACCGTGGAAGCCGACCTCAATCCCGGACTTACGATTGAGCGTTCCGACATCATGGTGGAATACGGTCCCGTAGAAATCGGAAGCAAGATCTACATTTGTCCGGTGAGAAGCGTGTCACTTTCAACTAGCCGAATTGTGGTGGTCAAGAAGGATCGTCATGGACAGGCCACAGATCTTGGAGCTGAGTTTACGCGGCTGAACGATGTTTCTTTTGGTGAGTATCATGTGTTTCGGTCGGAAGCGCGAATGCTGCCGGGCTACGACGCGGGGCCTGACTAGGTCTCTGACAGCGTGAATGCGTGCCTCCCGATTCCGGCTGAGTGTGGGGACCGTAAGACTGGGTCCCCGGCTTGCCTCGGGGGTTTCAAGACACCGCAATCCTGCTGCGAGTCATAGTTGCCGGAAAGCGCGGAGATCGTGCCTTGACCCGCGCATCTTTCGGAAGATGCGGCTTTTGACCAGGAGCCAGAGGAGTACTGATAGCACGAGCCACACGATGATCGCCATGCCAAACACGGTGTAGCTGGAGAAGCGCGGCAGGCAGAGCCAGCAGGTGACGGCAAAGCCGGCAAGCCCGATGCAGCCGATTGCGGCTCCGGCCGCGTCAATGCCGGCCACTACGCGCCCGCGATTGGTTCCGTCAAACCCCGCGCGAGCCTTGTGTGTCTTCTCATGCGCTTCCACCAGGCTTGCGCCCGCGGGGAAAATCGCGGGAAAAGCAAGGAACAAGCCGCCGATCGCCGGGCCATATTCCTTGGCAATCAGGCCCGCGGCCACACACACCAGCCCGCCGAAGAGAAAGCGCAGCGCAAACTCGTGCGGCTTGATGCCTTTCAACGCCGCGAATTTTGCCTGAACGATCATCGTGGGCCGATCTTGAACCCTACCGTGAAAACGTGAACCACAGGGCCAGCGACGTGCCCAGCCACAAGGGCAACAGCGCAATCGTCGTTGTGAGCGCGTGCGGCCTGAAGCGCATCTGTATCCAGTTGGCGGCGCTCGCGTAGCAAAAGAACGCTATCGCGCCAAAGATCATGGAGCGCGCTTCGACGGCCGCATAGATCTTTCCATGTTCTGCGATCGTGATGCCCATGGTTGCCAGCGCCACCGATGGCGCGGCGCCGAACAGGCCGGCAAAGCTCTTGGGACGAAAGATCTCGGCCAGCACGGAAAACATGGTCACAATCACGCCGCCGATTGCGAAACGAACTACGAGTTCTCCCATACGGGAATCCTCGCTTGCTCAGGCAGCGCGCCGTGCTTCCCTAGGGACGAACTGGAGGATCTCGTCCTGCTTGTCGACGGGCTTCAATTGAATTGGATTTGCCAAACTCTTCAAACTCTCTTTCGCCACTGCCACGCTCCGATTTCAGGTGAGAACGATTCACGCGAGATTCATCATTGCCTGTGAAGTGAGAGACCGGCCTTGGCGGTTCGGTTGCTCCAAGAGACCGCAAACCCTGTCGCAACAACGCATCGGAACCCAAACAAAACAAGAACGGCCAGTCCCTCAGGCTGGCCGTTCTCGTTTGCTTCAGATGGTTCTGGGTTTTGTTCCGTGATCAAGGCCGCCCGCGGGAGATGACTTCCAGCACCACGGGGGCAACGCCCACCCTGGTCATGGCAAGTTTATCGGCCGCCGCGTAGGAGAGATCGATGATGCGTCCTTCGTCCAGGTCTCCGCGATCTGTGATGCGAACCACCACCGAGCGCCTGTTCTTGAGATTCACCACTCTCACCAGTGATCCGAACGGCAATGTTGGATGACACGCGGTCATCGCGTGCATATTAAACCGTTCGCCGCTGGCCGTAAGATGGCCATCGAATACTGAGCCGTACCAGGTAGCAATGCCGCGAAGCAAGGCCTTGCGCTGGGCTGCGATGGTTCTCTTTGGTGTCAGCGAATCCGGCACAGCATCGTGAACAGCCGGGGTTGAGGGTGGCACGGTAGCTGCAGGTCGGGGAAGCACAGCGTCCGCGTGTACGGTCCGAGTGGAGAACGTTACCACTACTATGGCCAGCACAAGGGATGAAATTCCCGCCAGCAGCCAAATTCGGAGCGGAGTATTCAGGCTCATTGCGCCTGACCTTCGTCGAATAACCATCTACCGATTTTACTGAAATGGAACCCATTTGTGACCATTTAGGTAGAACAATCTAAAGGAATTAGTGTCCGAAAACTGGACAAGAGCCTGACCTGAGTAGTTAAGTCGTTTGGCTGTCGTAACTTACCTCTTCGACCTCGGTCTAAATATTTTGCACCATTCCTGGTGCAAAACTGCCCCTACTTGCTGCGGCGCGGATCTGCGACCGGATCATCCGCTTTCCGAAACAGGGCACGGCGGCCGCTCACCTGGGTGAGAGCCAACCCCAAGAATCCATTGCGCGAACAGAAACATTCCTCGTGGCGGAGGGTCCGTACCAGTAGATCAACTGCCTCACAAGGAGGGTTTTCGATGAGCAGGATTTGTCTTGGACTTCGTTTTGTCGCGTGCGCTATAGTGTTCTCCGCAGTGGCAGCACTGGCACAGAATCGTGCGCCGGTTTCCGCTGGGCCAAAATCGGCCGGTGCCCCGCTGCCACCTGCCCTGCTGGCCGCGAAGACGATCTTCGTGTCCAACGCAGGCGCGGACGGAGGCCTTTTTCCGCATCCCTTCAGCGGCGATCCTGACCGCGGCTACGACAAGTTCTTTGCGGACTTACAGGGCCTGGGCCAATATCAGATTGTCGCCGATCCTTCTCAGGCCGACCTGGTGCTGGAGTTGCGGCTCACCGCGCCGAACGGGCCAACCAACCCCAACAAGCAGTACGGCGCGGCAGATCCCCTACCCGAGTTCCGCCTGGTGATCTATGACCGCAAGAGCCACTATGTGCTATGGGCGCTCACTGAGCCCATCTACGTCGCCGTGCTGCAACAGACGCACGACCGCAACTTCGATGAGGCGCTTGCGAATCTGCTGGCTGATTTTCAGGGGCTGACGCGCGGGCCGGCGACGGCAAAACCCTGACGCTGCACCGGCCCGGCGCATTGCAGATTAATTCGCTCATCCTGCTAGCGTGGAGACTTCCCCACAAATCTTCATGAACAGGAGCGGCGGATGCGTCTGAGCGCGGCAGGGCTGGAGTTGATCAAGAAGTCAGAGGGGTTCAGGAGCTGCAAATATCTGGACTGCGCCGGCATTCCGACCATCGGCTATGGCCACCGGTTGCTGGCTGGCGAGTCATTTTCCACAGCGATCGAGGAAGCACAGGCGTCGGACCTTTTGGCCGCCGACGTGAGCAGTGCGGAAGGGACTGTCGAGCGCCTGGTCAAGGTTCCCCTGAGGCAGGGCCAGTTTGATGCGCTGGTGGACTTTGTCTTCAACCTGGGCGCAGGGAGGCTGGCGGCTTTAACGCTGCTGAAGGACCTGAACCGCAGCCAGTTCGAGGCGGCCGGCCAGCAGATCCTGCTGTGGGACCGCTGTGGAGCGCAGGAGAATGCAGGCCTGAAAGCCCGGCGTGAGGCTGAATTTCAGCTCTGGGATCATCCCGGAGAGACGGACACGGCCGCAGCTTAGCTTAACTATTCATTTCAGTAACTTCGAGCCGCTCTTTGGGTTTCAGATATCCCTTGCGCCGAAACCAGTCTTCCATCGCCGGCTGCAGGCGCGCGAGTGGGACGCGGTGGCCCGCCTCCAGCAGCCCATCGGCAGCGGGCAGCGTGTCGTCAAAGACCGCATCGTTGGTGAAGTTGCGCATGGCGAAGTTGTCGATCCAGCGAATGGGGCACGCATGACGCGCACCGGTGGCATCGACCCGCTGGATGGAGAGTTTGCGCACGAACACTTCTTCACTCTAATTGATCGGTGGCTGCGGCGGCCGCGTGCACAATCGTGCGTCGCAGCGCGGAGGCAGTCGCATGCGCTTCAAAACAAATTGAGCGCCGGCGTCAACGATATGGCGTGCACCGTCGTCTAGTTGAATGAGCACCTCGCCGGCGATGCTGCTCACCAGACGGAATCCGAATTCGATGCGGACGGCTACTGCGCAAACGCGCATGCAGCTACGTAGCGATGTTGTGGACCCCGCTGCACTCCATCCCTGGACAGGAGCATCGCACCATGATTGATCTGGACTGCATATATTTGATCGCCCGGCGAGCACTGTTGCTGGGCAGCCTGCTGATCGCCAGTAGTTTCACGCTTTGGGCACAAGCTGACGGACCGGGCGGACCGCCTCCAGACGGCCCGCCACCCGGTATGCAGGACGACATTCCGCGGGCCCGAAGCGTCGATCGCGAGTTCAGGCAACTTGTTCAATTGCTGACGCTGACCGACGCGCAACAGACCCAGGTGAAAACCCTGCTGGCGGAACAGAGGCAGCAGATTGTGGACCTGCACAAGGCTCTGCAGAACGACTCCGGACAGGATCCGCGGGCATCGCGGGACAAGGTCGAAGCCATTCGCGACGCGACCGGGACGAAGATTGCAGCCTTGCTCGACGACGCGCAAAAGCCCAAGTTCGCGGATTGGCAGCAGAAACGAAAGGCCGCTGTGGAACGCCGGAGACGGCAGGACGACCAGCCGCCGCCACCGCCGCCCGATGGTGGGGGAGGGCCGCCTCCCAACCTCTAACCGCGCTACTTCTTCGCTGCGGGAACCGGAGTGGCATCCCTGGACTGTTGTGTGTCGACGCGAAAACGCTTGTAATCGTACACGCGCTCAGTAAAGTGCTGACGAACGTTTTTTAGCAGCAGCACGCGAAGCTGAATCGTTCCCTCGCCGCCGGTGGGAAGCCAGAGCTTCTCCTCCACAGGCGCCTGATCAAAGCGGAAGTTGGATCCCTTTTGAACGTTGGCCACCAGGCCTCCAGCTACGTGAAAGTTGTCAATGAAGCTGACCTCCATGTGCGCCACCTGGCGGTCGGCCTCGTCGATCCAGATGGTGCCCTTGAGCTTTTTTGAGACGTCTTCGGCCAGGCCGTGAGTCTTGGCGTCCTTGCGGCCCACAAAGTCGAACACAATCGCCGGCCGTCCGCGAAACGTCTCCCGCCGCGGATTACTCACATCCATGATGTCGAGCAAACGGCTCACGCTGACGGTGGGTCCCTCGAGCCGCTCGCCGGTTGGGGTCTTCTCCGCCTTCTCCACCAGCTTGGTCACGCGCTCTGTTTCTTTCTGCTGGTCGTGGTCGTTCAGGGGCTGGCCGTTTTTCTTCACCGTGCGCTCGATGACGTGACCGTTGACGAAGAAGTCTTCGCCTTCGGACGATTCGGTCTTCGTCACTTTGCCGCTCGAGTCCAGGTCCTGGGTGGTCTGCAGCGAACTGTAGGTGTAGGTTTCGCGCACCTTTTCCAGCCGCTTCTGGTGGTCCTGCACCTCGCGCATGAGTTGGCGAACGTCAGGGAGCGGCGCTGTCGAAGGCGTTTGCGCGGAGACAAGCATCGAGAAAATCACAGTTCCGGAAATGCCGATGGCCCAACGCAAGGCACGAAGCTGCATGAAAGAACCCCTCCAGGAAAGACTGCGCTGTTCGCACTCCAAGCTCAACTACCGCAGACAGAGAATCCGCATCCAAAAGAACTGGCAGCATTCACAAAAGAGCGGCGCCCTCAAGCGCGTAAGGAGAACGACCCATGCTCAGGATTTTGCTCCATTGGATATTGGCCGCCATGGCCCTGTTGGTTACATCCAGGTTCGTCCCCGGTTTTGAAGTGCGCGGTCTAAAAGCGGCCCTGATTGCCGCCCTGGTAATTGGACTGCTGAACGCCACGGTTGGTCTGCTGTTGAAGATTGTCACCTTCCCCATCAGCATTCTCACCTTTGGACTGTTCCTTCTGGTGATCAATGGACTCATGATTCTGGCGGCGGCACACTTCGTGCACGGCTTCCACGTGTCGGGGATGATCCCTGCGCTGTGGGGAGCGGTGATCCTGGCACTGGTAGGCGTGTTGTTTCGCGCCGTCGTGGGCAAGGCGTAAGCGCCTATTGGGCGGGAACGCGCGGAGATGTCTTCTTCGCCTTGCCGGACTTCGCAGTGTTGGACGCCTTCAGTGAGGTTGGCGCAGGTGGTATCACGGCGCTCGTCGTCTGCGGCTTGACGGAATGCGTCAGCACCGGCCCCTTGAGCGTCTCCGGCGTGTGCATCGCTCCAGCCGTCGAGAATCCGCTGGAAGATCCAACGCGCGCGGGTTGAGCGACGACTTTGGCTGCCGGGGTCGGAGCCGCAGGCGTGCGCGAGTAGATGCCCCATCCGCCGCCGGCCACTACGCACACGATGGCAGCCGCTGCCGCGCCGCGTAGGACGTTGCTGTACATCCAGCCGTGTGACGGCCACAGGGGAGCGGGCCAACGCAGAACGTGGCTGACAGGTGGCGTTGCGCGCAGACCGGCCTGCACGCGGTCGACGAGACCCTGGGGCGGAGGCAGTTTGGCAATCAGCCGCAGCGTCTCTTCCGCTGGGGACTTGCCGGCAATATCGTTGTGCAGGGGAGAATTCATCGCAAACTCCTTGGGTGCTGGAGAAGGTCAGCCATCAGGTTGCGCGCACGAAAGAGCCGCGAACGGACGCTGGACTCCGTGATTCCCAGAACCGAGGCAATCTCCACGCTGGTCAGTTCTTCAAAGGCAGACAGCATCAGCACTTCGCGCTCTTTGGCGGGAAGCTGATCGACGCAAACGAGCACATGGGCATGGTGTTGGGCGGCGGAGGCTTGCTGCTCCGCGCTCAGGCCATTGGCCGGCAGCACCCGCGCCAGGTCGGCAACGTCATCGGTTTCCGGACGGGTTTTGGCGCGGCGCTTGCGGTCGAGAACAATGTTCCACACGATGCGGATCAGCCAGACGCGGTGGTCGCGGATTTCTTCGAGGGTGTCGCGGTGGCGCAGCACACGCAGAAACGCCTCCTGCACCGCATCTTCGGCGTCGGAGGCGTTGCGCAAGACAGAAAAAGCGACCCTGTAAAGGGTGCTGGCGTACTGCTCCACGAGGGCCGCAAGCGCTTCTTCTTTCGCGTGCTGGCGGGCTTCGTCGTGCACGGGGCTATCGGCGATCTCCATCCAAGCTGGAAGGACGGTCAGGCTGGTGCTCATACGTCAACCAGACGCAGACCAGAGGAAAACTGCTCAAAGCCTTGCCTTCCCCGCGTCCCAATTCGCGAAATCGCGGCGAGCTCTGCTATTTGCCGCCGAGTTTCTGGGACGCGATGGAGCCAGCCGCGCCATCCTTGTCGGCGTCCTTCACCTTGGCCCAGAGGGCGCGCGCCTGATCCGGCTTGCCGGTCGAGGCATACAGATCGGCCAGGGCAAGCTGTGCAACCGGTGCGGAAACAGTTTCAGAAGGCTTGGCGGCCAGCTCGTTGTACAAGTCGATGGCCTGCGAGTCGCGGCCTGTCTGGCGATAGAGGCCGGCTAGGGCCATCTTGGCCAGGTTGGCGAGATTGCGGTCCCACGAACCGGCGGCGGCCTTCAACTCAGTCTCGGCAGATCCGGTCTGGCTCAGTTCCTGGTAGGTGACGCCGGCAAAGTAGTGAGCCTTTGCGCCCGCGGGCAGCCAGCCAAAATCCTTGACCACCGCCACAAACTGGCGGTTGGCCTCTTTGGAACGGTCGCTGGCGCTGTTGTAAACGCCCGCTTCGGGGGGTGCTCCCGGCATGGCCAGCGGCGAAGAGTAGATGTCGAGCGCTGCTCCAAGAGCGGTTTCGGCGGCCGCAGAACGCATGCTCCAGAATACGAGGGCTCCGATGCCCAGCACGAGGACCACGGCGGCGCTGATGACATAGCGCAGAACGCCGGAGCGGTGACCGCTCAACCAACTCACACTGCTTGCGGTGGCGGTTGCGAATTTGTCCTGCTTGAGGGCGTGACGGGTTTGAGTATCCACGGGGTTTGTTTTGTCCTTCTCGATTGACTTGCAGGCGGGTCCGTATAAGTAGAGGCACTACGACTGCAACCCTAACAGTCTATCAGCGTGCCGAGAGCAGCGTCCACCAAAGCGCCGCCGCGATGAAACCATTGACGTCAATTGGACCGGCCTCGGTGGGCGGCATCGGTCCACGACATTGATCGAGGCCCAAACTTGCTCTTTCGAAAGCCGGAACGATACGCTAGACACATGTATGAAGATTTCCACGTAGCCGATCGCTGGACCGGTGAAGACCTGCACTGCCGCTGGAAGGCCAACATGGTGGCCATTGCCACCCGCCACGCCGACGCCGTGGACGTGCGCTTTGACGTGAACGACCGGCCGATGTGGATCGCGCTGCCCTGCACGGCGTGGGTGGAACAGAAGGAGCGCAGGGGCAAGGTGATTACCGACCAGCTTGCCGCGCAGATCGCCGGCCGCTACCTGAAGCAGATGGTGGAAGAAGGCTACGACACCCAGCGCGAGGTCTACACCATGACCGTACCCGAGGTGCTGGAACACCTGGACGCCGTGGTGTCCGAGGCCAAGGCGCAGGGCTCAATGCCGCCGCTGCCGGTGGGAATCTGAAAAGCAGTTCTCAGTTTTCAGTTTTCAGT
>PLXP01000161.1 GCA_003151435.1 Acidobacteriaceae bacterium | reverse complement strand
GACCTGTCATGCAAGCGGCGCTGAGAGCACTCACACCTCGTGCCTCGCCAAAATTCCATCCGGGCGGAAAACGGCCTGACCTGAGCCGACCTTATCTGCTAAACTTCCGCGCATGCGATTGATAGTGATTCTCATCGTTCTCTTGCTCCTGTTCGGTGGTGGCGGCTACTACATGGGCCCCGGAGTCGGCTACTACGGCGGGGGCGGCGTCAGCCTTATTCTGCTAATCGTGATTCTCTTTCTGTTTTTCGGAAGAGGTCGTAGCAACCTTTAACGGAACTTTCTGTCGGTGGTCTCTGACCTAGTGGCGATTGCTGATCAGCATATTTGTGCCTCGCCAAAAATCCATCCGGGCGGAAGATGGCCTCGTCTTCGCCTTGATCAAGTCCCGGAATGAGTGGCTTCTCACTCCACGAGTTCGAAGCCAGCCTGCGAAAACTGGCGCACTTTTCTCGTTGCTTCGCAAAACAAAAAACAAAGGCAAATTCCTCACTGTAGTCGATTTTGTAGCTGTCAAAGCACCTGTGCCTCGCCAAAATGCCGTCCGAGGCAAAGATGCGCTTATCTCACAGCTCGGCGGACGTTCTTAACGGAAGTTCTCGACCAAAACGGGACAGTCCGGTGACGGGAGCGCCCCATGAAAACTCGACAGGGCGCGTCGTGCGGCGTCGGCGAACACAATTCTCCTGTGGGTTGTCTTTGATTTCGCGAAGGGTTATCGAATAGCAGGCTCAGGCGGCCAGATCGTAGCGATGATGTAGGCCGCCGAGCCTTGGCATCGCTATGATCCTGCTGTCCACACCGGAGTTGCTCGTTGCTTCACGACCAGCAGGCGTTCCCTTCGCCAGGGCAAGATGCGTTCGGTCGTCGTGATAGTAACGGATGTAATCATTCATGACGCGTTTCAGATGGCGCTGGTTGAGCACGATCACATGGATGCCGAAGCTCTTTACGGCTTCGATCATCTCCGCATTGAAGCTGGAGCCGCGATCAAAGATCAGGTAGCCGGGTGCGGAATCATAAGGGAATGCCTCACGCAACTGCTGAATGACCCAGGCGCTGGTCGGGTGCTTGGTCACGTTGCAGTGCAGGATGCGCCGCCGGTCATGCGCAATGATAAAAAAGCAATAAAGGACTCCGAAGGTGAGCGTCGGCACGGTGAAGAAGTCCATCGCCGCAATCGCTTCG
Source organism: Acidobacteriaceae bacterium (assembly GCA_003151435.1). GTDB lineage: Bacteria > Acidobacteriota > Terriglobia > Terriglobales > Acidobacteriaceae > Telmatobacter. The sequence goes on along the minus strand of PLXP01000161.1, from coordinate 22,425 downwards.
CGATGATTATTCAGAAACGTCATCCATCGCTTCGCCGGCTCGGGATTTTGGGGCGCTTTCCGCATCCAACGCAGCACAGTTCGCTCCGAAATATCGAATCCAAGCATTTTCAGTTCTCCGTGAATGCGCGGTGCGCCCCAGGTGGGGTTTTCGGCGACCATACGGAAGATGAGTTCGTGCAGTTCCCTGCTCACGCATTTTCTTCCCCGGCGGGTCCGATGCCGCGAGAGCCACGTCCAATACAACTTGAAGCCTGCCCGATGCCAACGAACCACCGTCTCCGGTTGGACGAGGACCAATGCCCGTTTCCATCTCGGCCAGAGCCGCCGCAAGATTACCCAGAACAATTTGTCGGGCGTGGCAAATCGCGGTTGCGGGTGCCGCTGTTTCAGAACGCCGAGTTGTTGACGCAGCGCCAGGTTTTCCAAGAGCAGGTTGTGGCGGGAACGAACAGATCGAAAGAGCAGGACAAACAGGAGCCTCAGCGAACGCGGCATGAGCCACTTGTAGCAGAACCACAAGAATATCGAGCAGAAAACTTGGTTAAACTGCCGAAAGAAAAACCATCAGGGAATTTGGGTTGTAGTCGAATTTGTAGCTGTCAAAGCACAAGAGAGCAACAGCGTTCAACAGGGGTTGGCACGTGCGAGCTAAACCGTTCAATCAGAAGTAGTTATTTTCACGAGGTTTCAACAGGGTTCAATAAACGGTCTGACCTGTTTTGGGAGCAGATGGAGTGCCCACAATAAGCCGCGCAAAATCAACAACTTGAGAGATGTGCATATTGAGATCTGTTGAGTTTGGTAGATTTGTAGACTACAAATCCGACTGCAGCGCTCGCTCCGCCATTGTTTTCAATCGTTTGCAGACGGGTTTTGTGATTTGCTCTAAAGACAGATGGAGCCACCACTAGGCCTTCCTCGTCACTCTGAAACCGTCTCGGAAGCAAGGCCGTCCATTGCCTTGGCGATCACCATCGACCAGATCGTATTCCGATTTGGGCGAATCCAGGAGGCAGGTCACTTTGAGGGCATTCTCAATTTTGGGCCGGACGTGTTAGATACCGTACTGAGCGAACGTAGACGATCTCGGGATCGGAACTCCCAAACACGAATTCCGTGGCCACGTAGACCCTTTTGAGATCGGTGCCCGTGAACTGGTTAAGTGGTATCTCGTAGGTCTTCCATTCGGTCGTGAGAGTCTTCGTGACCTTTGCCTCCGTGCCGTCATCCGGCTGATCGATCGACTTGATTCCAATGTCGATCACCGCGCCATTCGATTCTGCTTTCATCTCAACCGCAAGGGTCTGAAACGCTGAAAAGTCAAATGACACGTGCCTTGAACTGGGAGGGACGGGTTGTCCGGCTGTGATGAACATCGCGCCCCAACTTTGCCCCTTCGGATAACTCAATTGAAAACACTCCCCGTCATTCCACTTCTTGACCCAGGTTCGCTGTTGTTCCGATGTGTCGACTCCCATATTAAAGCCCGCCCCGAGTCTAGTGCCGGACAGAACCTGCCGCTCTCCTGATTGGCTTAGAAGCATGATCGGCAAGAGCCCGACGGCTGTTACTGCGACGAATACTCTGAGTGCCAGATTGCGTACCATGTTCATCCTTCCTTTCGATTGGTTCACTAGCGAGATATGGTATTGACCTATGTTGGGATGTCAGTGCATGCACTTCCCAGCATCGGTCAGGTCGTCCAATTTCCAAGAGTTGCCGACATATCGGTAGACCGCGAAGTGGGCCTGGCAATGGCGCAACCTGCTGACATCTGTGGTGGTGACTTCCACCCTGACGCTGCACTCTTGGCGATTTGTATCGGACCTGCATGATCGTGGCGCCTCCGGCCAGATATCCTGTTCAGGCACTACGGTCCCCTGGCTCACAAAGTGACTACTCACGTCCTTCCGAACTTGCTCCGCTGTTGGGCTCATGAGATCTTGGTCGCCCTTCTCTAGAGTCTGAGGAGGGGAGATTATGTAAACCTTCGTATGCGGGGAATCAACTTGTCCTTTGCCGCATTTCCTCAGCGCCAGTCTCGAACATGGGAACTCAGAATCTAGCGGATACTCAGATCCGAGGCCGTCTCTCACACGGAGAGTCAGCTGGCAATTGCGGGGTATTGCCACGCTCGGGGTACTTGCGTCGCAAGCAAAATCGCCTGACGATTCGCAGTCCGGGTTCATCGGCCTGAGCTCGACGGTGGTTGCCGACTTTGATTTCAGATCTATGTTCGAAATCGACGATGAGCCGGCGACACAGTCCTTTCGTTGAGCTGCCCCCTCAGCCCCTGCTTGGAGGGGAATGGAGAGATGCTCGGAACCCACATTTACATCGAGCGTGGCATTGAGAATATTTGCCGAGTATTCAGTGGGATTTGAAATTGTCGTCTTGAGTTTCCCTGCGCTGGGATCCAACAGAATGGGCTGACTGCAGGAAAGTCTGCTGCAGGCCCACTGTACTCCATCTCGGCAAAGCTCTTCCCTGACCACCCCCAAAGAGCTAACGTATGCTCCTAGCGCGATAACAATGGCACCTAGCGCCATGATAAGCACACGGGCGCGAGAAAAGCCCCCGCGTAGTCGTTTAAGGAATATCCTTTTGTCGCCCACGACTGGACCATTTGATGCAGCAGAGTCTTGGGGCATACTGCCCTTTCGTTTTTAGGCGTGCCTGCTCTCGGTACAATGACTGTCGACTGCTTGCTTACCGTCGTTGAGAGGTGGCATTCCTGAGCTCAGGAGCCATTCTTCATCAGTGACAATCTTTTGTCCATATATATCCGGGAAAAACCACAGTTGTACCTCGCACGATGTCATACGCGCAGAACGCTGGTAACCTGTGCGAGCGCAATTCGGCATGGAACGCTGATTCAGGAGGTGTAGACGATTTTGTAGCTGCCAAAGCACCCAGAAGCCACAGGATTCGACAGGCTACCAGACCGATACGCCAAACCGTTCCATCGAAAGCAGTTATTTTCTCTCAATTTCAATAGGCTTCAATAAATCGTTTGACCTGCTTTGGGACAGATGGAGCCACCTCCATAACTCACAGAAATTGAATGGGTTACAAAGCGGTCGTTGGGGGAGTTGGTGGGACTTCGCGGTTCTTAAGACTACAGCTCTTGAGATTCCAATTGGAACTCTGCATGGTGAGTAGGCCCAGGGAATCTCACCCTGAGCCTCTCGCAGAACCGTGCGTAAACCTCTCGATTTACACGGCTCCCATTACCCAACCTTATTCCCAATGACACTCCAGTGGACAAACATCTGGGGAGATTCTTTCCTCATCTTGCGGAGCCATCGCTCACCGCGCCGCTTGTGCCGCAACAGTGTTTTGTACTTGCGAATGGCCCACTGCACGAGCTTTCGATCCAAATATCCGAAAAGCTCGTGCATCGCCGTTTGATAGAATGCCCCATAGTAATTCCACCAACCTCGTATCGTCGGGTCACATTGCTTCACCAGATCGGCAAGTGTCACCGGTGTCTGATGATAGATGCGCCAGCCCCTTACCACCTTGCGCATTCTCTCCATGGCATCAACGCTCACCCCCGGCAAAAAGCTGGTGAATAACCGGTTGTGTTTGTTCCTTGCCGCTCTCGGCATAAATGTAAAGCCAAGAAACGTGAAATAGACATGCGCATAAGATGCGGTACGATTGCTGTCCTTGCAGTAGACGATCTTCGATTTCTCCGGATGCATCGTCAATCCACATTCCGCCAGTCGCAACGCAATGGTCCGCATTACTTCTTCCGCCTGTTCCCGACTACGGCAGTGAACTACCGCATCATCGGCATAACGGGCAAACGGACTGGATGGATTGGTGCGCTTCATCCAGGCATCGAACGTATAGTGCATGAACAGGTTCATCAGAATTGGTGATACTACCCCGCCTTGCGGGACTCCGCGTGGCCGCGGAAGTTGCTCCCCTTCAGCAGTCTCGAACGGAGCAGTTAGCCACCGTTCGATATACAGCAGTATCCAGCCCTCTCTGATGTGGCTGCGAACCGCTTTTATCAAGAGACCATGATCGATTTGATCGAAGGCCGCCTTGATGTCAAATTCCACCACCCAGTCGTATTGCCAGCACCGTTTTCTGGTTACGGCAACCGCCTGTTTCGCCGATCGTCCGGGCCGATACCCATATGAATCTTCATGGAATATCGGCTCAAGGATTGGCTCTATGGCGCGCTTGACCACGGTCTGCGCAATGCGGTCAGCTACAGTCGGAATACCAAGTTTTCTCGTGCCGCCCTTTGCCTTCGGAATCTCCACCTGTTTGACCGGCGGCGGGAAGTACGAACCCGACGACATCCGGTTCCAAAGCTTGTAGAGATTCTTGGACAGGTTCTGCTCAAACATCGCGATGGTTACTTCGTCGATGCCCGCAGCCCCACGGTTGGACTTGACTAGCTGGTATGCCTCCCATACTGAGCGCTTCGCAATAACAAAAGGTTTCGTTGATATCATGTCACTCATCCCCGCATAACGGGTTGGCAGCACTCGTCAACCGGATAACTCTGCCCCTTCGCTCCACTCTTATTACAAGAGCTTCATCACTACTACGAGCAGTCCCGCCCCTCGCCCTGGCATCGGTATTCTTTCTCATGGTGTTTGCCATTTGTTATTTCCCTTTTCATCCAGAACGAAGTTCTCACGTTCCGTACCAAAGCCTGTATTGAGTTCATGCCGCCTATACACCGACTGTCGCCAAGACAATAAGCAGGTTCCCTCTTGGCTCATCCTGAAACAATCTCCAGACTCCAGTTTTGACAGCACTTTGATTGGGTAACGATGCGTCATCGAACGGTTTGCTTTCGCTCATCTTCTCAATACTCACCTGACATCCTGATAGAATGCCTTTTCCACAGTCGTTCACCACCACGCCATTTCTGTGCGCAGCAGCACTGGGCAGTTTGAAGCCTGCTCCTGCAAGCCGACTTCGGGAGGCCAACTCCCATCTTTGGTACAGCATCACGAGCTTGCGCTCGTGTTCGTGACACACGGAAGTCACCCAATTTCACTTCGGATGTTTTTCGGGGGGAGTTGGTGGGAGATCAAGTTTGGGTTTCTGTCGAAGAAATAGCGGCCAGCAACGGTTGGCAGGTTCTTCCCCCGCCTGCCCAAATTCGGCCATCTGCAAAAGAATCCTTATCCGAGGAATCTCCCACCGAGCGCGAACCCTATGACAGACACGGACCTTCGGCGCTTCCAATCGGGGGCACAGAAGCAATTTGCCGCCTGGGCCGCATCGCTCAATCCGCATCAGACGAGGACGGACATTCTGGGCACGCTTGACGTTGCCCGGCAGGAGATCGACGCGCTCCCCAATGGGAATGAGCGGCAGCTCGTCATCGTGAGCGACTCTCTTGAGGACGAATCCACATATCACTTAACCTCGGCGCCGCAGCTCGCACATCCGGCGCGAGCCAGGGCGCTCGCATTGGCTCTTCGCTCTAACCGGGGATTCGCGCTGCCGGACGTTCCCGTCTGCCTTGGACGCCTGGAGTCGAGCGACTTCGCGCTGCTTGGTGTGGAAACCATATCCCGTTAGGGATGTGGGATCGTTATGGCGGCCCTCGGGTTGATGCTGGGAATCATGAAGCTTGCCGCAGTTGGTGTCTTCATGCTGTTCCATTGATTTATTGAGTGCTCTACGATACTGGACAGTGACAAGTTCTCCTGCTGAACCACGGTTCCCCGACCAGATGCGACTCTTTGGAAACCGACAGCCGTGTACTGCTGCGAAGAGTTCGATGTTCAACAAGATTGCCACCCTGCTGATGGCACTGGCGACAGAGGAGGAAGGGTTTTTCCTCTTCCACCGCCCAGTCTACATCTGCCGTGATCGTAGTTGGCAGTGGATCCGACGTATCATACGGTCCGATTTTCTCGCTTTTTCACTGTTTGACCAGTCTCTGGAATATTCCAGAGAAAATGGAATGACCCCGTAAACACTGCACATTTTCAAAATCGGGGAGTCCGAGATGTGTGAAAACCTGTCACTGTCCAGTACGATATCCTCGTCTGTTATTTGGAGGGACTTATGAGCAAACCCCCGAAGCTCTTTATCGAACAACACGAACGCGGTTGGGCGGTAAAACAAGAAGATGCACAGCGGGCCAGTGCAGTGAAACCCACGCAAGCTGAAGCAATCGCCAGAGCGGAAGAGATCAATCCAAATGCAGAGCTTCATATCCAAGGATTGAATGGCAAATGGCGAAAGAAGATGCCCTACGATCCTTCATAGGATTCGGATGATAGACCTGGCTTCCGGCGGTCACCAACGAGGCAGCCAAATACTCAGATCGCTTTCGGTTTGGATTTGTGAAGGTGCAAGATTTCGGTGAGGACAGTACCCCTCTCGCCAGAGACAAACCAATCGAGGCAGACAGAGAGATCGTTCGTCCAGACATTGTTCTGAACAGAAGCCACCGACTGGAAGATTTTGATTAAAGATTCAACGCAGATTTAAGACACCACCGGATTTCCGGATGAACCGTCTCACGGGACAAGCGTCAGCGCGCCGACTTCAACCAGATCTCGACGGTTTCTGAAAAGTCTAAGAAGGTCAGGTCCTTGGGCAGGCGCTTTAGATTTTTACAGATTTTTGGCAAGTCCCTCGTGAACCTTCTGTAGCGCCCCGCAATCTCCGCGCCTCCTGGTAGGGCGCCGGTCTTGGAAACGTTTGCCAACCAGTTGCGTACTACACTGATGGCAACTTCTGGCTTGCCCTCGTGTGAATGAATATCCTGTCCGGAAATATCCGAGAATGAAGTTCGGTATCGGTACGGCTCGCTATCGATGATCAGGGAGCCTTTCTTCTTCTGCACTTCTGTGCCGAAGAATTTACACCCCAGGTATAGGCCTACTTCGAACGGCATGTTGAATCGCGGGAGTTTGGTCCCCGCGCCGAGCTTTACAGATGAAATATCATGGATTCCATAAGGGCAATCTTCAATAATGCGAACGATCTTCGAAAGCCGAAATTCGCCAGCGTCATCGGCCTCGAGTGCGCAGCGAGCAACAAAGCCGATATCGTAGACCGTGAACACAATGGCATAAAAGATCGGCTTGTACGTACCGTCGAATGGACAATTAATAAAAACGTGCTTTCTGCGCAGCCGCACTCGTCATTCTCTTTCCAGGCGCTCACGGATGACCGTGGAAACTGCTTTCTCGATAGCCTTCGTTCCAATTGCGCTCTTTCTCGGTGGCGTTTGGACCAAAGGCAACCCGTGAACATCTTGCCAACGCATGGAGCCATCGCGGCCGTGCACAACAATCTGCCCCGCTGATGAATGTTGAACGATCTTCCGTGCTGCGTCTATCGCTTCCTGCTGCGTGGGGAATACCCCGTGCACATGTACCTTTCCACGACCGGTCAAGGCCCTGAATTGACCAATCGCCTTCGCCCCAGTGGACCGCACTGCGCTGGCACGTTCAGCGGAGCGCCCCTTCACAACCAATTGGTTGCCTTTCTTCGCCACGAACACAGGGGTGCGTTCCTTCTTGATGACCCATCCGTCGTCGCTGGGAATAACGTGTGTGGTTTTCGTCGCCATAGTGCAGACCGCCCTCTTCCGGATTATATTCCGATTTTATTCTGACTCAGAGTGGGAACCATCAGGTTGAACCATGACCTCAGTGCGGGCTACCCGATGGTGCCTTCCGTGGATGTACTTTCGGGTTTCCTCGTCGTTCTGCGACGCAGAAAGCGCAGGCGGTGTCCCGACTGTAGTCGATTTTGTAGCGGTCAAAGCACCCAAGAACCACAAGGATCAACACGGATCGGCACGCAAACGGTAAACAGTTCAATCAAAAGTACTTATTTTAACTCGATTTCAATAGGCTTCAATAAATCGTTTGATCTGTTTTGGGAGCAGATGGAGTGCCCACAGTAACCAACGCAAAATCAACAACTTGAGAGATGTGCATATCGAGATCTGTTAAGTTTAGTAGATTTGTAGACCTACAAATCCGACTGTAGCGCTCGCTCCGCCATTGTTTTCAATCGTTTGCGGACGGGTTTCGTGATCTGCTCTAAGGACAGATGGAGCCACCAATTGGCCTTCCTCGTCACACTGAAACCGTCTCGGAAACAAGGCCGTCCATTGGTGCCTCACCTTTGACCGAATCGTATTCCGATTTGGGCGAATCCATGGGGTCAGGTCAGATTACGCAGCAATGTTGAGGCGGCGGACGGAGTCCCGGCGTCCCGCTTCTAGCATGCGGTTGAGGACGGCCACGCCGGCAGCCGCTTCAGCCTGCTGACCAGCGAAGCTGCGCGCCCGTAGTCGAGGACCAATGATGGCCTTATATCGGCCCATCGCGGTTTCAACCAGAGCGCGTTGTCCGTAGTCGGTCGCTTCTTGCCAGCCCAGCCTTCCTCGAGCTGCAATCGAAATAATACGCTGGTCTCGTTGCGATGGGTTGTGCTCGGCCTCGGCTCTGAGGACCGCTGTCACATGGGGCGGGATAATCACTCGAACATCTTCCCCGTGAGCGGCCATTACGTCGTAGGTCGGCATCCCGTCATAAGCTCCGTCGGCAGTGACACTGGCGATTGTCGCGTCTATCTGATCCAGCAGCGGTGCCACTTGCGAAGGGTCCCCAACATCGTTCCCGGTCAGGGTCGAGGCCATGATCATGCCGGTGTCGGCATCCACAGCCAGGTGCAGCTTTTTCCAAGTGCGACGCGCCTTTGCGCCATGCTTTTCCTGAAGCCATTCACCAGCACCAAAGACTTTCAGACCAGTGCTGTCGATCAACAAGTGGATCGGCCCATCAGACAGGATACTGCGCTTGGAGATTGACTCCATTGTCCTGGCCCTTCGGCTTAAAGTGGTGTGGTCAGGCGTGCTCAGCGGCACATCGAGCAGGACGAAGATGGAGGCCATCAGCCCTTCGGTCTGGCGCAACGCCAAGTGAAACGCCATGCGCAGCAGCATGCCTGTTTCAATTGCAAGCCCGGAGTAGAGGGACTGCCCGCCAGGGGTAGTTCGACGTGCCGCCTGCCAACCATCGAGTACTTCTGCCGTGACCCATAACGTCAAACTGCCTCGACGCCGAAGTCCTGCATCGTACTGTGCCCAATTCTTTACCCGAAACTTCATTCTTGCAATGTGGTGGCGCCGTGGCGCGTTGTGCTTGTTCGGCATCGAAGAGGCAGCCTTTCGGGAATCTCCCCAGACTACCCGATTTCGACGCCATCCGTGCAACAACGCCGATCTCCTCCCTATCCATGCAACAACGCCTAAATAATGGTCAAAACTGCACTGCGCGCTTCAGTTTCCAGGAACAGACTGTCTGAACGGAAGCCAGCGGCGGCCCAATTCAGACCGTACAGCGTGGCATCGCGAACCCACAATTGAAAGGGGCGGAAGCAATGCGATTCTCGGTGAGGCAGGTTCTGGCAATCTTAATCGCCCTCCTTCTCGGAGGGGTGACCCAGGTATGTTCAGCTCAATTCAACAGCAGTGTTGAAGGGACCGTAACCGATCAGACTGGGGCTGTGGTGCCAAACGCCCATGTCACTCTGCATAACACGCAAACCAACATTGATCACTCCGACACAACGGAGTCCGCGGGCTATTACCGGTTTAACGGAGTCGGGCCAGGCGAGTATCAGGTCATTGTCGACGCTAGCAGCTTTGCCAAGAAAGTCACCGATGTGCATGTAACTCAGGACCAGGCTGCCAGCGTAAATGTGGTGCTTGGAGTAAGTGGCGCCACTACTACCATTGCGGTAACGGGCACAGCGGACCAACTGAACACAGATGAGACACGAATCCAAACGACGCTTGAGTCGGAGCAGATTGCGAGCCTTCCGCTGCAGAACGGGAGCGTGCTTGAGACGGTGCGGACTGCGCCCGGGGTCACGGGGATCGATGAGGATCGCTCTCTAAGTCCGGTCTCAATCAATGGCAATACCATGTCCGCCCAGGCCAACGGGAGGCCCGCCGCCGGCAACACTTACCAGCTGGATGGCGTAAGCATCCAGGACAACACCGGATACGCCGGCGGCACGAACCGCAACATAACCTTTTCTCCTGCGGAAGACATGATTCAAGAGGTTGCTCTGGAAGTTACTTCCTACTCTGTGGACTTCGGCGCCTCCTCGTCGATGAAAGTGAATATCACTTCCAAGGGCGGCACAAACAAATTCCATGGAACTGTGGGCGACCGGTATAGCGGACGCGGACTGAATGCGACTGCCGATTTTGCGTCTCCTGCGCTTCCGAATTTTCGCCGGTGGTACTCCGCGACACTTGGCGGTCCGATCTGGAAGGATAAGACTTTCTTCTTCTTCTCCTATCTGCATCAGACCCAGGTCTCGACTTCGAACAGCCTGGTGCATTTTGCAACCAATGACTTTACCGGGAAATGGGCGCCGCAATATTATCCGAACGGCGCGAACGTGAAGAACCTCCTGCAGGCATTTCCCGTGGACAGCGTCACGGGAAGCCAAGTCGCGTCGGTTGAAACTCAAGGCGTAACTGCTCACGCATCGGACCTTTTTGCGACAAGCACGCCAGGCGTTTGCGCGGTCCCAATCAAGGATGCGCCCTTCTTTCTGGGCACCCAGATTGGCAGCAATCCGATCGATTGCGGCATGGAGGTTGTGGATTTTGGCACGCTCAATCAAGCACCAAAGGTCAATGGCTTCCAGATCGATGGGCGTATCGATCAAAACTTCCGCGGCGGCCTGGATCGCCTGTACGCAGCCTACGTGTTGGAGCCTCAGGTATCCGACTTCATATGGTGGCGGCCGGGATTCAACTCCAGCACGCCAGGGGGATCCCGCTATCTGAATTTCAATTACACCCACATATTCACTCCGAACCTCATCAGCCAGGCGGCAATCAGCTACGTGCGTTTCTACAACGCATTCACCTCCAACCGGGCCAACGTGATCCCCTTCCTTTCGCTGATGATCGGCGGAGGTAATGATGCCACAGACTACTTCGGCACACCCGCCGACCCTGCCTGGCAAAAGGCGCATAACCTTCAATTCCGCGAGGACGTGATCTGGACCCGCGGCAGGCACAACATCAAGGCCGGCTTCTCGGCTGCGCACCTGGATCAATACGATCAGAACGCAGGCGCGTCCGCCAAGGCGCAAGTTGTACTGTATTTCGGATGGAGCGACATGCTGGACGACCATCCCTGGAGTTATGGCCTCGATACGTTGTCAGGGAAAACCGGACAGTTCCTGGCGAATATTCAGGGAGCGGCCGTAACACCATTTGGACTTTATGTCCAGGACGACTGGAAGATCAAGCCAAATCTGCTGTTGACACTCGGGCTGCGCTGGGACGATTACGGCAATCCTAACCCTTATGGGAAAGACGCACTGCCGTACTTCAACATGGTCTCCCCCTCGGGGGCTACGCTGCGGGAAAACATTATCAACGATAAGATCTCGACAGCCCGGGTTTCCAATGCCTTCTCCAGCGCCCAGGACATGAACTTCCTGCCGAGAATCGGCTTTGCCTGGACACCGTATCGGAGTCGAAAAACCACGATTCACGGCGGCTTTGGATTTTATGAAGATGCCATGAATCTTGGCGGGGTAGTGAGCGGACTGTCACTCAATTCGCCAAACTACCTCAACCTGTCATTCGGCGCATTCAACCCGGCGCCTCTCAACGTACTGGATTCGCGAAACCTTTATGGAACCGACTGGACGGCGCCGCCTCCGTTCGGCAACACGTACTCATTTCCCACTATCACTCCGACGGGCGTAGACAGCCACGGTCAAGTCACGCTGAACGGCGGCACCGTCTTGACGAGTGCCCTTTCGGGCGTGGACACCGATCTGAAGCCTCAAAAGACAACTCTCTACAGCCTTCAGGTGGAGTCGGAGCTTACGCACAACCTGGTTTTCAGCGTGGGCTACTCTGGTTCGTATTCGTGGGGCCAATACGCCAGCGGCGACTACAACAGCTACCCGGGCGACAAGATTGTAAATGACGGGTCCTTGAAGCGCCTGTCTCCTGAGTGGGGCGGCATCTCCCTCAGCAAGGGACTCTTGAACGACAACTACAATTCCCTGCTCTTTACGATCCGGCAAAACTATCACCGCTTGAGTTGGCAGGCATCGTTCTCATGGTCGAGGACTCTCGGCTTCGGTGGCGCCACCAACTCCGCCGGTGACGGTTCCATCGCCGACATCTACGACGCAAAGCACTACTATGGTCCCGCCGCGGGTTCAGTTCCACTGAGCTTCAACGGAAGCGCATCTTATGAACTTCCCGGAAAGGGGTTGCACAACTTTGTAGAGCGGACCCTTCTGGGTGGTTGGGTCGTGAGTGGCGTGACCTCGGCGCAAGCCGGAACTCCGTTCTCGCTCGAAACCACAGCGGCGTTCGTGCCCCTTTCATCTGCGTTACCGTCCCAGGGCGGAACGGGGACAACCGACATTACGAACCCCTCAAATGCTGGAGAATATCTGGCCAACGGATCCACCCATGTTCTGGTCAATGTTCCGGCCGACCTAAAGAGAAAGGGATTCAGCCGGGCTCAGTGGAAGGCGGGTGTCTTCAGCTCAGTCGGATATACGTCTACAAGTGTTCCTACCGTTCCGGCCGATAGTACCGCGACGGCTAGCGGACTGCCCTTCCTCAACCCAACGGGATATGGAGCAACTCCTGTCTACAGCAACCAGGGACTCAACACATTCCAGGGTCCGGGATACCTGGCGATCGATGGCGCGCTGCACAAGAAGGTATATTTCCCATGGTTCGGCAAAGAGGGCACAAGCACTTTGACGATGGGCATTGAAGGCAGCAACATTATTAACCGCGTAAACCTTACAGATCCTGCATCAACTGACTTGAACACCGTGAGCAGCTTCGGACTTGGCGTTTCACAAGGCGCGCGCCAAGCCCGCATTCTGCAGGTCATGGGAAAATTCCAGTTCTAGAAACTTGCGGGACGAGTGACTTTGTTCGCGCCTGCAGAAGATTCTGCAGGCGCTTCTGTTGCAGCAGTTCCCATCGAGACGCCTGCCGCTACGCAGGCTCAACACGTTGTATCCACTCGTCGCCTGGTTCCGCGTACCGCCGTTTCGGCTTATACTGTTGCATCGCACAGCATCAACTGTAACTCCTTCTGGAATCCTCACTTTCACTGTGGGCGGTTCCTCGTGCGGATTTCGCAAAAAGGGGAAGGATAACGACATGAATTCAGACCGTCGCCATCTGCTGAAGACCATCCCAATCGCCGCCTCTGCTGCTCTAACCTGGTCCTCTATACAGGCAGAGTCGAAAACGAGGAATGCCACCATCCGACTTGAACCTGAGAGTGCCCTATCCTTTCGCCCTTTACAGCAGGTGACTCTGCATATCTTGGGAAGTGGTTGGGAGAACGGCACCATCGTTGTTCTAGATGGTGCAGGCCATGAGTATCTGCGCGGCAAGGCGAGCAGCACCTTTCCTTTCACGATCGGTGCAGCGCTGGGCAGGCAATCCGCGAAGCTGCTGGACGAGCACGGCGCCATCATCGCAGACTTGGAGTTCACCGTCGACTGTTCCACGCAACTCAATGATGAAGGCGGCGTGTACCGGGCACTGATGGAAGCCGTTTTGTGGACGATGATGAGTTGGAGCGAGAACAATCCCGTTTCCACCATTCGCCACAACGGCCGCGTCTATCAGTTCTTTGCCAATTGGATATTCGACCACACGCTCATCCTGAAGGGCATGAAGTACTTTTGGCCCGACCTGAAAGATGCGATCGATTTCTTTGCAGACACGCAGAGGGAAGATGGAATGATTTGGGAGAACTGCTACCCGGCGACCCCCGATTACAACTTCTTCGATTGGAAGTTCAACTATGACGGCTTCGTCGAAAGAATTGGCGGTGGATTCTGGCAACTGCGCCGCGCACCCGTTGAGAGTCATGTGGAGCAGTACTTTGTCGAGGGGCTCTATTCCACATGGAAGGCGACCGGGGACACAAATTGGATGAAGGGGAGACTGGACAACGCGATCCGGGCGTTGCGGTTTGTGACCAAGGACCCTTACCGCTGGTCAAAGAAACATGAGCTCATGCATCGCGGATTCACGATTGACACGTGGGATTACGTGTCAGACGATCAGCAGCGCTTCGGCGGAAGCGTCTTCATGGTTTATCTAGGGAAGAGTGAGTTTGGCGTCTTTCACGGAGACAACACCAACCTGATTGCCCAGTGCCGCAACCTTGCAGAGATGCTGAAAGTGGCCGGCCGATCCCAGGATGCGCCGGAGTTTGAAAAGCTGGCGGACGATGTGGAGATGAGGCTCAACGCGCTCGCATGGAATGGAAACTTCTATACCCATTGGATCGCCGAGAACCCCGACTACCGGCCCGACGTCGGCGTGGACATGTCCATCCAGGTTTCGCTCTCCAATGCGTATGCGTTGAATCGCGGAATCTCGCATGACAAGTGCGTCTCGGTCATCAAGACCTATCAGCGGATCCGTCGCGAGATGCCTCCTTCCTCACCTGGAGAGTTTTATGGCATCTATCCGCCCTTCCAAAGGGATTTCACGATGAATATTCCTGGGCTGGTCTGGGAATATTGCAATGGCGGAGTGCTCACGGTGGTTGGCGGTGAACTCGCCCATGGAGCTTTCGAGCATGGCTACGAAACCTACGGGGCCGACATCCTGCGCAGGATAAAGGCAATTGCGGATCGATATCGCGGTTATCTGCCCGTTACTCTGCGAGGCAGAGCAGTAGAAACTCCTCAACGCACTTTCGTTCCATTGAGCATAAAAGATATCGCTAACGCATCCCACGGCATGAGCGCGCCCGGTGTGCCGCTTTGGTCCAGCGATGAGACTGTGAATCTTGCCGACCTTCCGAGAGGGAACCAGGAGTTTCAGGGAGTGTCCTTCCAGGTTCTGGATTCGGCACAAAGCCCCTTCCGCTCCTGCATGGTACTTTCCCGGAAAAGTCCCTTCGCTGCACACTTGTCTTTGCCTGTTGCCGCCAAAGCCTCGTCCGTTTATCTGCTCGGCGCCGCCGATGGCAAGGCTGCGGCTGGACTCCTGGCCACCCTGCATTATGCCGATGGGACGAGTCACTCTCAAGACGTCGAAGGCCACTCATGGTCCTTCCCAACGGATTCCAAATATGCCAAGGAAGGTCCACGCACAGAGGACACTTACCGCGTGGCCTGGAAGAAGAGCACGCCGGATGAGCAGGAGTGCGGGGTCTATGCGATAGGGATCAACAATCCCTTCCCTGGGCGCGAGATTGCCTCTCTGGAGTTGAGCGTCGGTGGAGCGACCAGCAGATGGCTTATCCTGGGAATAACTTTGAGCAGCGCCCCGGTGTTCTTTGCTCCCTATGACGACCTTTCCTCGGGGATTCCGGATGGTTGGAATGGTTCAGTGCTCTATGCGCTGTTCGAGGGATTGGCTGGAGTGAAGGACAGCGGAACAGCGTTCAGCCGGACCGAGTTGACGCCTCGATGGAACTCCTCAGGCGTGCCGGCGGCGGAAGTGACCTTGCGCTACCCGGCGTCGGACGGTTACTGCTCCTACCGGTACCGCGCCGATGAGCACAAGGTAGAATTCGAATTCACTGGATGCGCGGAGAAGTTTGACGTGCAGATCCTGCTTCCGCCTCGTCGCCGGATCCAGAAAATCCTGCTCAACGGACACGATACAGAGACCTCTCAGCGGAACGTCGAAGAGTCCTCCTATCTCGTGCTCCCGCCGATCGAACGCGGCGTGCATCGCATCGCGATCGATCTCGCATAAGTTCGAATTGATGAGCTGTGCCTCGCCAAAACTCCATCCGAGCGAAAGAAGAGCCGGACTCGTGAAGTTCGGGGCGAGTTTCGTAAAGGATTCTCAACTCGGATGGGGTGTTCGGTGAACACGATTCGTCACGAAGGCACTATCAAGTTGACGGAGAACGGTCGGCGGGCACCACTCTCCCGCAGTTTTTCATTGACTCCGAGGGGATCTTCGCAGAAGCAGCTCAGGCGGCAAGGTCGTACCGATTATGCAGACCGCCAAGACGTGGTATGGATACAACCTTGCGACCTATGCCAGCGTTGTTTTCCGTTTCACGACCGGCAGGCGTTCCCTTCGCCAACGAAAGATGCGTTCGGTCATCGTGATAGTAACGGACGTAATCATTCATCAGGCGTTTGAGATGCCCCGTATTCAGCACGATCACATGGTCGAGCAGGTCACGGCGGCAGTTGCCGACCCAGCGCTCCGCAACTCCGTTTTGCCACGGATTGCGGAAGCTGGTTCGTTTGGGGTGGATGCCGAAGGTCTTCACGGTGTCGATCATCTCAGCATTGAAGCTGGAACCGCGATCAAAGATCATGTAGCCGGGCGCCGAGTCATAAGGGAATGCCTCGCGCAATTGCTGAATTATCCAAGCGCTTGTCGGGTGTTTGGTCACATTGCAGTGCAGGACGCGCCGCCGATCATGCGCGATCACGAAGAAGCAGTAGAGTACACCGAAGGTGAGTGTCGGCGCAGTAAAGAAGTCCATCGCCGCGATGGCTTCGCGATGATTATTCAGAAACGCCGCCCATCGCTTTGCCGGTTCAGGGTTCCGTGGAGCCCTTCGCATCCAGCGCAGAACAGTTCGCTCCGAAATGTCGAAACCAAGCATTTTCAGTTCTCCGTGAATGCGTGGCGCACCCCAGAAGGGGTTCTCAGCGACCATGCGGAAGATGAGTTGGCGCAATTCCTTGTTCACGCATTTTCTTCCCACACGAACCCGACGCCGCGAAAGCCAGGTCCAATACAACTTGAACCCGGCCCGGTGCCAGCGAACGACAGTCTCCGGCTGGACGAGGATCAATCCCCGCCTCCATCCCGGCCAAAGCCGCCGCAAGACTACCCAGAACAACTTGTCAGAAACGGCAAATCGCGGTTGTGCGCGCTTCAGCTTCAAAACGCTGAGTTGTTGCCGCAGAGCCAGGTTTTCCAATAGGAGGTTGCGGCGGGAAATAGACAGATCGAACGAGCAAGATGAACAGAAGCCTCAACGAACGCGGCATGTGCCCTTTGAAGCAGAGGTGCATGAAATCTCATCGGTAATCTTCGATCAATTGCCGGAGAAAATCTGTCAGAAAATTTAGGGCTGTAGTCGATTTTGTAGCGGTCAAACCACAAAAGAGCCACAAGGATCAACGGGGATCGGCAGGCACGCGCTAAACAGCTCAATCAAAAGCATATATTATCACTCGATTTCAACAGCCATCTATAAACGGTCTGACCTGTTTTGGGAGCAGAGGTGTTGATCTTTGGTGAACCCTGTTGAAGTCTGTTGTTGCTGTAGGCGACAGTACCCATCAACCTGTAATTGACCTTGCCCCCGCAAAACGTATCCCTTAGCATTCATCTTGAAAGTCAAGAATTAATCGTTAGAAACGGCGGCAAGATCCTCCAGAGACGCCGCAGAAAGGAGATGCGCGTTCCAGGTCTGGGCAGACTTGACCATGGCGTTAAGTTGCACCAGCAGCTTGCGCATGCAAGCGACTAAGGCCACTTTGGCTGGCTTGCCGGATTTACGCAAGTGCTGGTAGAAGCCACGGATCATCGGGTTGAAACGAAGACCCGCAATACCGCCATGTACAAGAGAGCGCGCAGGTGCGCCCGGCCACCCCAGATATGACGTCTTCCTCGAGATTTCCCGCTGTCGTTGTTGAAGGGAGCGACTCCAACCAGCGATGCGATCTGCTTCCTGTTGATCGTTCCGAGTTCCGGCAACTCGGCAATCAGACTGCTGATGAGCACAGGTCCAACAGCGGGAACTGATTTCAATAAAGCTGCTTTACGATTCCACTCCGGGTTCTTGTCGATGAGCGTCTTTAGCCGTTCATCGACCTTCTGCAGTCGGCCCTGCAGAAAGCGGATCGTCACATCGATATCGTTCTGAGCTTCGCCACGAAGCGACATACGCCGATTCCGCTCCGCCACGATCATCTCAACCAACTGCCGATGCCGGGTTACCAGTTGATCCACCTCATCTAACTTTGAGTCTTTCACGAGCCGGCACGGCGGTTTCACAGCTTCCGCAAAATGGCTGAGGATCTTCGCATCGATTGGATCGGTCTTAGCCAACTTGCCCACAGCACGTGCAAAGTTTCTGACCTGACGCGGATTGACGACAGCCACCGGCAACTTAGCTTTGCTCAACCGAAGAGCCAGTTCGTACTCATAACCGCCTGTTGCTTCCAACACGATCCGTTGTGGGGCAAGCTTTTTCAGTCTGCGGGTCAATATCTTGATGCCAGCCTGGCTATTCTGTTCCGACCACGACTCATCTCCGGGTCGAACGGCTACGTCAAGACTTTGCTTGGAAACGTCAACACCAACCCATACCTCATGCATGGAGAGCCTCGAGTGTGTGATGTCTACCTCATACTCGGGCTTGCCGGATACGGGCTCGACTCGGCCCAGGCATTCATTCGAGTTTTAGGCAACAGATGTGGCGACCAAAAGCTAAGGACGGTCTTTTCAGACCTGCGAGCTGACGGTCGGCCACAAATTCAAAATACAAGCATTCGTAGAGAATGCGCTGACCGTCGGGAAGCAATACGGTGATCGAATGACCGGCAGTCTCTTCTGCTGCCTGCAGAAGCGATCCAGGTTGGACGGCATCCCCTGTACGAACCGGCACGTCTTTGCCTTCTAATCGCCAAGTGCCTTGTACTTCCCAAGCGAGACCTGCGGGCCCTGGGCTGGTCTTCTGCGCCTGGAGTGAGGTCGCCAGAAGCGCGAAAAAGAAAGGCCAGGCAAGAACTTCACCGGCGACGGGTGTTGAACCGCCGAAAAATCGAAAAGTGCGCATAGTTCATCTGAGCGTGCCGGAAATCAGGAGGTTAACGCTACGGTCAGTATATAATGCCGACAAGAAGCTAGACCATAGCGAAGGTACACGCCGAAGGCTGGACCCGTGACTTAGGGGCAATTACCTTTTTGCAGTAGTCCGACACCGATTTGTAGTCGGCACTGCCACAATGTTCCGCTACTGTCGAATGGAGGGACTGGGAAACAACAGTCGCTTCTGCGACAACCTTGTCTCTAGTGGTGTCCGCCACACAGATGGTCTTTTATCAGTTTTGAAAGGGCACGGCTTCAGCCGTGCCGCAAATCGAGCAGAATCAGTGAGAGCTTTAGCCCCCGAGGGAATGTCGGTAACGCGTGGAGCCCGTCCAGCCAATAAAATTGTGGATGCTATTTCTGGCGGACACCACTAGTACTACAGTTGCACTTGCTGCCGATCGTAGAAAAAAAAGCAAAGGCCCGGGCCTGAAGGTTCTGCAAATTCGCGCCTTTACTAGAGGTGTCTTCCATGTTTCAAGAGTTCCGGCCTTCCCTCCCTTCCTCGTCTCGTATTTGGCGGATACTATCCGCGGCTACTGGTACGTTAACGAATCGTCGTCTGCTCTGGCGGCTTGTTCTGGCTTGGGGATGTGGCGGGGTGGCACCTTACCTGGTCGCTCAAGTGCCCACTCCGGTGACCGTGCCGACATGGCGCTATGATCTGACGCATTCTGGGGCAAACACTAGCGAAACGGCGTTGACACCGGGCAACGTACACGAGAGCACTTTTGGCAAGCTCTTTTCTGTGACCGTGGATGGCTCAGTGTATGCGCAGCCACTGTATGTGCCCGGCCTGACGATGAAGGATGGCCTGGTGCACAACGTCGTCTTCGTTGCGACGGAGAACGACTCGGTCTATGCCTTCGACGCAGATTCGAATGTTGGTGCGAACGCACATCCGCTTTGGCAAATTACCTTGCTGGATGCTGCGCACGGAGCGGCAGCGGGTGCGACTGCGGTGCCGTACTCGGATGCGTCTCAGGGGGATATTGCGCCGGTGATCGGAATTACATCGACGCCGGTCATTGACCCTTCGACGACCACGATCTATGTAGTTGGCAAGACTAAGGAGAACGGCGCTTACTTTCAGCGACTGCACGCCCTCAACATTGTTACCGGTGCGGAGAAGACGAGCAGTCCTGTGCTGATCACGGCGACAGTGGCCGGCACAGGCAACGGCAGCTCCGGTGGACGACTCACATTCAGCCAGCTGTGGGCGAACCAACGCGCCGCCTTGGATTACTACAATGGGCACGTCTATGTTGCATTCGGTGCACATGGGGACCACGGACCTTACCATGGATGGGTGCTCGCATATGACTCGTCGACTCTCGCGCAGACCGCGGCCTTGTGTCTTTCGCCAAATGGCATTGGCGATAGCGTGTGGGGGGCCGGCGCGGGCCAGCCGATTGACACTAGTATTCCCGGCGGCCGCATGTTCCTGGCCACCGGCAATGGCACATACGCCACTTATCCGCCCTTCAATGCGAGCAGTGAATTCGGCGACAGCATTGTCGCAATCGATCTTTCGAACGGGGGCTTGAAGCCGGTCGATGCATTTACACCCTTCAACCAGGCGTCGCTGTCCAGTAAGGATCTGGATCAGGGTTCGGGTGGCGTCCTGATGCTCCCTGATCAGCAGGGCTCGCATCCGCACATCCTGCTGCAGGCGGGCAAGGAAGGCCGCATTCTGGTCCTGAACCGCGACAACCTTGGCGGTTATGCCGCGGGCGCCACCTCGAACACCAATGCACTCCAGGATATTCCGAACCAGGTGAAAGGGTTGTGGAGCACGCCCGCCTACTGGAACGGAAATGTCTATATCTGGGGCACTGGAGACTACAACAGCTTCGATACGCCGAAGCTGTTCAAGCTGAACAGCGGCATGCTCGACACCACACCGGCGAGCGTATCCACGGTCTCTGGAGGGCATCCGGGTGGCATCTTTTCGGTATCTTCCAATGGCGCATCGGATGGTATTGCCTGGACGGTGCGGACAGACGGCTTCACCACCTACGGTAGCGCAATTATTTATGCCTTCGACGCCAATGATCTTTCGAAGATTCTTTGGGAGAGCGACACTAATGCCGCCCGGGACACTCCCGGGCCTGCCAATAAATTTTCCGTCCCGGTAGTTACGAATGGCAAGGTGTATGTAGCTGCCGTAAAAGAGTTGAGCGTGTACGGCTTGTTCAACCAATCCCCGGTTGCCGCTGCGCCAATCATCGCTCCGAACGGGGGCAACTTCTCCGGGCCGCAGACGGTGACGATCTCCACCACGACCGCCTCCGCCAGCATCTACTACACCACCGACGGCACCAGCCCCACGCCCGCGTCCACGCTCTACACCGGCCCGATCACCATCAGTTCGAACAAGACGCTCCGCGCCATCGCGACGGCGACCGGCTTCGTGCAGAGCGCGACGGCGACGGCTACCTTCTCCTTCTCCACGCAGACGCCGTCTGTGACCATTCAACCGGGTGGTGGAACCTATAGTTCCGCGCAAACCGTCACGCTCTCGGATACGGACGCCAACGCCAGCATCCACTACACCACCGATGGGACGACGCCAACCGCTTCCTCGCCCACGTACACCGGCGCCATCACCGTCTCTGCTTCCCAGACCATTCAGGCCATCGCCGTAGACCCAAGCCTTTCCAACAGCAGCGTGACCTCGGCGATTTATGTGATTCAGACCGGAGGAGGGGGAGGGGGAACAGCCACCATCAATTTCGCCAGTGGCTTTACCTCCACCACCGGCCTCACCCTGAATGGAAACGCGGTCAATACCAACGACACCAAGCTGGCGTTGACCACTGGCGCGACGGCACAGAAGGGCAGCATCTTCTGGAGCCAGCCCGTCGGCGTTCAGTCGTTCACCACGGACTTCACCTTCCAGATCACAAATCCGCAGGCCGACGGCATGACGTTCACCATCCAGAACGTAGGGAAGACCGCACTGGGTGGAGGCTATTCCGGTCTCGGCTATTCCGGAATTGGCAAGAGCGTCGCCATCAAGTTCGACCTCTACAACAACTCCGGGGAAGGCACGGACTCCACCGGCGTCTTTGTCAACGGCGCAACGCCCACGGTGCCGGCGCTTGACATGACATCGAGTGGCGTGAGTCTGCACAGTGGGGATCCCATGCTGGCGCACGTCACCTATGACGGCACCACGCTGATCATGAATCTCTCCGATCAGGTCACGCACAAGGCGTACACCCTGTCTAAGGCGATCAATATTCCCCAGATGGTGGGTGCCAGTACCGCCTATGTAGGCTTCACCGGCGGCACCGGCGGGCTCTCCTCTACCCAAAAGTTGCTGAACTGGACCTACACCACGCCTCTGCAGAACCCCGCCACATCCGCTCCGACCTTCAGCCCAGTAGCCGGCACCTACACCACGGCACAGAGCGTGACGCTCTCCGATACCACGGCCGGCGCGGTCATCTACTACACCACCGACGGGCCGACGCCGACGACAAGCTCCACCGTCTATAGCAGTCCGATCGCAATCGGCAGTGGCAGCACCACCATCAAGGCGATGGCCGCTGCCAGCGGGTCGAC
>PLXP01000011.1 GCA_003151435.1 Acidobacteriaceae bacterium | reverse complement strand
CCGTCAGGACCACCCTGCTTTTCGCTAGCGTCATCCCCAAATTCGGTTTCCAGAATAAAATCCTCTGCTCGAACAATCACACATCAGTAGGCTGCGCGGGCAAAAATGGCCCCCGACACCACTATAGAGCAGGCTCGCCGATTGACACTCCGATTAGCACGGAAACGGGTCCATGAAGGGTATCCGGTCTCCCACGGCCGCTAGATAAGAGCAATGAGAGGAATCGCGCTTCTGAAGTAGCGCTTCAAACAGCTTTCCCCGTTACTAACTATAGGCGTATTCACGTGCAGTCTGTCCCCGCTGCTGCACAAGCCGCAACTCGGTCTCCGGCCGTCCACCTTCCTTTACGTTCCCACGCCGCAGTCTGGCTATCCGCTGGAAGCGGGGACGCTGCTCGTCCGCGGTACTGGCGGCACAGACCTGGGGAAGGCTGTTGAACAGGAGATTGAATCCTTTGGGCGGGAGTATTCAACCACGGTCGGCACGCTGATGGAAAGAAGCGATCGCACCCTTGTGAACGAGCAGATGACGGCGACGCTCTCCACGTTCTTCGCCTCGATCGCGCTGTTGGTTGCCGGGTTTGGCCTCTTCGGTCTTCTCACCTACTCCGTAACATTGCGCACCAAGGAGATCGGCATACGAATGGCCATGGGCTCACAGCGCGCCGGCATTCTCAAGCTGATTCTTCGAGAGGCCATGCAGGTAACGCTGATCGGGATTGGCATAGGGCTTCCGTGCGCAATCGCCGTATCGCGCATCTTTGCGCATATGCTCTTTGCGCTTTCGTTTGCGGATCCCGTGACACTGACAACAGCCTCGCTGACGCTCCTTCTCACTGGCGTTGCAGCGGGATTGCTCCCTGCAATCAGGGCCATGAAGTTGGAGCCAGTAGCGGCGCTCAGGCATGAGTAGCTAAGTGGCAAACCATACCTAACTTTGTGGCTGGCCTCTAATTGTCAACTTACGCCAACAGGCCAACGCGCTCATTGAGCCGGCAGTAGGGGGTTTTCTGGGTTCGGGGGTATGGTGGGAAAACCGGAAGCTATCCGGACTTCATACGGGACTAGTCCGGAGTCGGCTCTATATCCAGCCATGACGTAATCTTCCCCTGACATTCCTGGTTTTGGCGGTATGTGCTGTTCAGGAACCCTTACCTTTTGGAACAGCCGGATTGGGCGGATGGGGCCTCTGATTCGACTGGGTTTGCGGGATGGGTTTTGGAACCCCTTTTGAAACAAGGCAACGGCGTACCGCTCAGGCTGGTTTCTCGGGTGGTTTGGCCGTTTGCTCGTGGAGCACTCGCCAGACGGTAGCTGCGGAAACGCGATGGCCTTTCGCGATCTGGCGAAGACTCTGCCCCTGGGAGCGGTCATGTTGGATGCCGGCGTGGTCCAGCTCCAGCGGGTTGCGGCCGATGTGACGGCCTTCGAGTCGGGCGCGCCGCATACCGGCGCGCACCCGCTCTATGATCAGGTTCCGTTCAAGCTCGGCGATGGCACCGATGATAACGATGATGGCCCGGCCCAACGGGCCGCCGGTGTCGATGTTTTCCCTGAACGAGACGAACTCGATGTTGAGCCGGCTCAGTTCGTCCAGGACGTCGAGGTAATGCTTCACCGACCTCGCAATCCGGTCTGATGCCCAAACCAGGACGACATCGAAGCGGCCATGCCGGGCGTCGGCCATCATGGCGTCGAGTCCTGGCCGCTTGGCCTTCACGCCGCTGATCCTGTCGGTGTACTCGCGGAAGATGGTATAGCCGCGCTGGGCCGCCATCTGGCGCAGGTCATGTACCTGCGTCTCCGGGTGCTGATCGACGGTGGAGACGCGCAGGTAGAGCGCGGCGCGCTTCAAGCGCGCCTGCTTTTCTGCTGCGGAGTGGTGGATCTGTGTTTGGCGACATATTCCTGGATAAACTCCAGAAGTACGACCGTCATCTCGCGGCCCTGAGCTGCGGTTGAGGCCTTGAATCTGTTGTGAAGCTCTGTTGGGATGTTGATGTTCACTCGTTTAACCCCTGTTCCTTCCTTTTTCTTGATCTGACTCACCTCCTTCCTCTGAAAGTGAGTATATGAGTTGTGATTACCTGCAGCGGTTGCTCCGGAAGGTCTGGGGCGGCGGCAGGACGGGTTTACTGTTCCCCGGCCCCCTGGCAGATAAAGGCCAGCGCGGCTATCTTTTCGTAGCCGCACTCAAGGGCGCCGGCCATCGAACGGAGCTATGTCGAGTCTGCGGGAACATAACCGGCCTCGATGGCCTCCCATTGCGATGCCTCCATCCCAGCCAGGCGGGCAGCTTGCTCGACGGAACGGCCGCCGGCCTCACGGGTTTTCTCGATGCAGATGCCAAAAAGCCTGCCCCAAGCCTGGCGGCGGGTGAGAGGGAGGTCGTCTTGAACGTAAAACATTATACTCATATACACATTACTCCCGAGAAGCCACCCTGTCAAGTAAATCCGGACCGCGTTGGATTGAATTACGTGATGAGTATGTACTCATTAGAATTTGACATCAAAGCCCCGCCAGACCCTTCCGCCGCTTCGTAAAGAACGAGAACCTGGGCCCCAGGCCAATGAGATACCCAACCAGGCCGCCAGCTGGCTGCCCGGCGACGATTACTACACCAACTTCCATGAAGGAGATCCCTTCCTCAAGGTGCCGGAAGGATATGCCCGACTCCCCGGCGCCGGCTATGAAGCCCTCCATCCGGAACTCAAAGACGTAAACCCCGAGGACTATCCCGACATCCACAAGATGGCCATCCTGGCCGATGTCGCTCCCTACTCCAGGGAGTACAACACCTACCGTCAGAAGATCGGTAAACAGGCACAGGGCAATACCGAACTCGAGATCGAATACGAGAAGATCCTGACCCGAGTGAAGAAGACCCGCGAGTCCGTCATTCGCATGCAGGATCGGCACTTCACCGAGCCGGTCGAAGAGATCTCGGGCACCGTCGAGGACGTCTCCGCCAGCGGCATCACCCTCAAGGAATACCCCGGACGGCAGTTCCAGTTCTCTTCCGTGTCGACCAGCGCCGCCGACATGTCGGCACGCATTCTGGGTGAGAACAACAATATGACCAGGGGGAAACATCCTTTTCCCCTTTTTGCCACCATTGAGAATAACTACCGCAAGCGCGGCGCGTACCCGTCTCCAGAGCAATTCGGCTCCGCGGCATCGTGCTGAAGGTCTTTTTCATCGCTTCCGGGCATTACGCCAAATCGCCTGGGCGTATTTCCAGGGCTTCCGGCGGTGGAAATACAGGTTGGCCTGTTGGCACGAAGTGAAACGGCCGCAAACCAGCCAACCCTAACCTGCACGCCATTTTCGATGCAAGAAAGTCCGTGCGGTTGATCAAATGGACGGTCCGAGGGAACGAAAGCCGAGCGTCACAAGCCCTCGTGAACCGGCACGAAAAATTGGTTCAGGCGACACAGATGGAATAGCGTTCGCCAGCCTCGGTTGGCAGGCTCCAGAGGTCTCTCTGATTTTGGGCTTCAACAGGCCTGCCATCGTGGACGCGAGTGATGCGAACTGGTTTTGGTCCCCAGGGATTCACAAAATGAAGTTTCGCACCCTTCTCACTGAAAACTTCAAATCGGACAACGTACTTGCCGTCATAGGCCGCGCTCACTAGAAACGCGCCCACGGCGCGAAGATCTTCGAAGCTCGCCGGGCCGAGGTTCACCGTGTTCGGAAAGAGCCGAATCGTACCGGTATAACTCTGCAACAGGCATTCGTTGAGCACCACCGGCACAGCGAAGTTTTCGCACCACAAGCCCATCCGCATCATGAAGTCGAAATCGGTTGTAAGGCTGTAACGACCGCCGCTCTCGCGCACACGATCATTCGAAACTCCATCAGCCAGCATGCAGTATTCAATCTGCTTCTTGAACCAGTCGAGATCGAGCATGCCCAATCGAGCCCGAATCAGCGGTTGCGAAACGAGATCGTTCCCGCCCTCGAGTCGCATTGTCTTTGCCGTGAGGGTTGCGATCTCGAAAAACTTCTGACCAGTGTCCAGTCCAACCTGCTCCCCCGGAAAGACGGGAGCCAGTGTGATTGGCACGTTATATACGTGTTCGGACGGTGCGTTGCCGATATCGACCCAGACTTGTCCAAAGGGTCCCTGAGCCTTTGGGAAAGGTGCGAGATTTGCGCTGATTTCCTTCCAGTGCTGTCGCTCCGCAATATCCTGCCCGAGGATATCGGATGCGTTGACCATCGCATCGAGCACGAACCTGATGAGCACAAGATCAAGGATGCAGTCCTTGTTGAGCTTGAAATCGACGGTGAAGCCCCAGTTCTCCGACGATATCGACGGGAAGACATGGTAGAAACCGTCATCCTCTTTGGTCAGATATGCCGCCAGGAAACGCACTGCGGAGCGCATCGTCGGATAGACTCTTGCCAGATATTTCTCGTCCTGGGTGTAGAGAAATTGCCACCAAAGGCTTTGGACGGCCCATGGGGTCATACAAATCTGGTAGCCCCACGGTGGAACGGGATAGGGGACAATCTGGCTTGGGACTGGATAGGCTGAGAGCGGAAAGAAGGCGCCCGGCAGATTGAAGCTGGCCTGTGCAAACCTCTCTGAAATCGGTCTCAGATTCTCGATCAACTCCACGTATGGCTGATGCATTTCTACGTGGTTGCTCGAGAAGATACCCCAATAAACCTGCTGGCAGTTATAGTCGAGATGGTAGTCACTGTGCCATGCACTTCCGATGTCCCCGTTCGACCAATTACCAAACAAACCCGGCGCGGTCTTATGCTTCCGCAGACAGCATGCCAGGAAATATTGGTTGTGATACCAGATGCGTTCGAGATCCTGGTCGAGAATATTCACTGCAGAAGCTGACCAGAATTCCCGCCAGCGTGCTTCGGATAGGTGCTTCAGATCTTCGAAGGACACTTTAGCTGCATCGGCAACACTGCGGCCTGTGAATGCCATCGTGTCCAGTTCACCGGCTGTGTAGACATGCGTCTGCGGAATCGTGATCCAGGACGCGGGATCCTTGCCGACCGAAGCTTGAGCCTCAAGCCGCTTGAGAAGAATGTCGCGCGGAGTAGCCACTACAACATCGAGGCGGAGGGTGTGGCTCTCCTTCGGGGTAAAGACCAGGCTTTCGCTTGAGTCAATCCGGCCTGTCGACCAGGCGCCAGTGACTCGCCCGCGCAGCGTGAAATTGCGATCCATCTGCGAGCGAGGTGGGTTCGGATTGCTCTCCGAAGGTCCAATTGCCGGAAAATACTGGAAGCAGGAGAACTCTCCACCATCTCCATCCGCCCGCTGCTTGAGCTCTGGTCTCGGTAACTGATCTGGCTGTGTCTCTACATGGCCGGAATCGAAAGCGCCCGAATGAAAGCCGTCGATTTGCGGAGAGTAGATGACGGACAATTCTGAAACGGGAGCATCCGTGGCAACCGTGAGCCGCCCTGAGTCCCGGCCAACGAATGCGGTCAAGCGTACAGATCTCTCCGGATCATGTAGAGCCTTGATTTTCAGATCGAGGGTGAATACTCCGTTGGCCGGATTCAGTGAATAGGTTTTCGACTCTACCCACCGCGGGTCCCATTTGAGCCAGACAGTCCCACAGCCCCAAGGGCGCGGCCAGACCTTTCTATAGGAGCCGCCAACCTTCTCAACATACGCGCGGAAGAATTCCGCGTCCTCCACCGACAACGAATTTCCCTTTGCCTTGAGCTCTGCACTTGCCTTTCTCCACATCTCAAGAATCTCGGAGAAAGGGCGCACTTCTTTGTCGCTCTCTTCTGTTACACGGATGTCCCAGCAATCACTCTTTGAGATGTGAAGGGCAAGAGCATCGGGCCGCACAACGGCGCACACTCCAACGTCGCCATTGCCCATCAGCATGCCTTCGAAATAGGTTGGCCCGGGTTTGGTCCTGACCAAGGTGTGGCCGCCGGCACGCTCGAAAGCGTCGATCCTGTGAAGATTCCCCTTAGACGATGAATTCCCCTTCTCGGCAGATACGGTGGCAGATGCGGTAGCTGGTCCGATAGCGGCCAGCGAAACCAAGGCAGAAGTTTGAAGAAATTCACGGCGAGTTGTTTTCATGATTGGTGCCATCTTCCGCATATGCGGACTGGATATCTGCTGATTCTCTCCTGAGTTTCTCATAGTGAGGTCCGAATAAACATCACCCGCTGCTCGTGAAGGTAAGGCCGGAGAGGAGGCTGCGGTTAAGTTGCAAGAGCAGAGAGTCAAGGCATGGTAGAGTCAACTGCATGTGACCTCCCGGTGGACCGGCAGACGATCTACGATTGTCTTAAGCGAACCAAAGAGCGACTCGACACTTTAGTGAAAAGCGCAGGCGCAACTTTGGAGCGGACTGCCTACACTTTGCAGCCTATCGGAAGGACTCCGCAACAGTAACCTTCGCAAGACTGACACCTGCAGCCTACAAATCTGCCTGCGCGGGACGCGTCGGCTCACACGCCGTCAACTGAGTGGTTGGTTGGACCAGTAGTGTCGGGCATTGTGACGACGATCTTGCCCTTGGCACGACCCGATTCGAGCTTGGCCATCGCATCTGCGATTCGTTCAAAGGGGTACACGCTGTCGACAATCACTTTGACCGCACCGTCGTCAACAAGGCGGGCGAGTTCGGACAAGTCCTCGCCGCTCGGATGCATGAAGGGGTAGCGGTAGCGCGCTCCGCGCTGGCGGGCGCGACGCCTCAAGGAAAAACTCGCAACCCAAAACAGAGCCTGCAACCCGAGCCCACGCCCCATGTCCTTCAATGCCGTCTGCGGCTCGGGCATACCGGCGACGCTGACGACGGTGGCGCCCGGCTGCACAATGGCGAACGCCTGCTCAAGGGTGTCGCCGCCGATCAGGTCAAATGCTCCGTCGAATCCCGAGAGAACCGATGCGGGCCGCTCTTGCGTGTAGTCGATGACTATGTCGGCGCCAAGCTGTCGCACCAGCGCTTCCCCACGGGGCGACGCGGTCGTCGCAACCTGGGCGCCGAGGTGCTTGGCGATCTGTATCGCGAAGCTGCCCACGCCACCAGCGCCCCCGGGGATGAAGATGCGTTGCCCTCTCGCGACGTGCAGTTCATCGCGTAGCACCTGCAGCGCGGTGAGCCCGGCAAGCGGAATGGCGGCGGCCGTCGCAAAGTTGAGGCTCGCGGGTATCAGGGCCGCATGGTCCTCCTCGACGACCGCAAATTGGGCGAACGCTCCCATTCTGTCCTTGGCAACGCGTGCGAATACCCGGTCGCCGACGCCAAAGCGCCGCACTTGGTCGCCACGCGCGATCACCTCGCCCGCTAGCTCGTTGCCGAGCACGGCTGGCAGCCGATATCGTTGAACAATCCGCAGGTCACCCCTGCGCGTTTTGAAGTCCACAGGGTTCAGGCCCGCGGCACGAACCCTGACGAGCAGTTGCCGTGAGCCGGGCTTCGGCACCGGTACTTCTCCCAGGACTGTGAGTTCCGGGCCGCCGTACGCCTTCAATACGAAAGCCTGCATCAGTTGGGGCGCGGGGGTTGATGGGATCATTGGCGCGTACCTCCCACAGCCAATGGTGGTGCGATTTGGATTGGAACGACGACGCCCCTCTGAGAGGCACCACCAGCGGCTTGGACTAGAGCATGTGTGACTCTCGCTGTTGACATGCCTAAAGGCTAAGCTTCAAGTTAACTTGAATGTCAAGTAGCGTTGGAGAACTCATGCAAATCGGAGAACTGGCCAAGCGTAGCGGGCTCGCCGCATCCCGGATTCGCTTCTACGAAGAGCAAGGGCTTCTCCGTGCGACCCGCAAGGCCAACGGATATCGGAACTACTCGCCCCATGCGCTCGTGACCCTGAACATCATCGTCTCTGCCCAGGGAGCGGGGTTCGCGCTCGGAGACATCATCGGCCTGCTGCCGTCAGAGGACGCCGCCTGGCGGCGCGACGAGCTGCTCAGTGCATTGCTCAAGAAGGTGGAAGACATCAAGGCAATGCAAAAACGGCTGTCACAGACCCGCAAGCAGATTGAATCTCTGATTGCATCGATCGAGAGCAAACCCGAGGGCCTGACCTGTGCTGAGAATACTGATCGTGTGTTGGCGCAGTTCAAGGAAGTCACTCTGGGGAAGAGCTAGGGTCAAATCTCAACATTCGCCGTGAACATCTCCCGGTCCAATGGATTCTGAGTTTAAGCAAAATCTCCGAGTACCAAATCGAGAGGCCGCACAGCTGGCCGGATCTGCGGAAACGGATTCAGCCGGTGGGATCTCACTGGACCCCACCCCGCTGGCGCACTTGCGAGGACCTACCAGGCCTAAATGAATGTCTTAGCGATTACGCGCCAAGCCATCTTCAAGCCCAACTGAACCCGCTCCGCTGGAGCGGCAGGGTGCGAATTCTCTTGCCAGTGGCGGCGAAGATGGCATTGCTCACCGCGGGCAGAATCGGCGGCAACGTCGGTTCGCCCAGCCCGGTTGGCGCGTAGTCGGTCTTGCGCCAATAGACTTCGATCTTCGGCACTTGCCTCATGCGCATCAGCGGGTGGTTATGGAAGTTCGACTGCTGGATCTTGCCATCCTCCAGCGTGATTTCCTGCGCCAGGTGGCCCATGCCTTCCATGATGCCGCCCTGCGCCATGCTCTCNNGCGCGTCAACGCTCACGTCTGCAACTTCAGCGAAGTAGCCCAGATGGCAAAACCACGCGGCAATGCCCATGCCGCGGCCCGGTTGCTTACTCCGCTTGGCCCAGCCTGACTTTTCCGCGACCAACTCAAGCACGCCCTTGTACCGCTCCGGGATGAGAACGGACTGTCCGGTTGGTTCGTGGTCACCCACGGCGTCGTGTTCGCCCGAGGACCAGGGAGCTAGCTTGTTGCTGAGCAGGTCGAGCTGGAACTCGAGCGGATCGCGCCCGGCGGCATGAGCCAACTCGTCAAGGAAGGACTGCGCCACCCAGCAGTAGGCGTTGTCGCCGGGGGCTCGCAGCGCTCCGGTGCGCAGCATGAGCGGCTGCATGGAGGTATAAAGAGCGTAAGCCGGCGGAAAACCGGCGGGATAGCTGTCCTGCCCCATGCCACCGCCGGATGTCGCGTGTTTTCCATCGCCAAAGGTCACAAAGTGATGGCGCCAGGCGGTGAGCTTGCCCTGCGCATCGANNGCTTCGACCAGGTAGTCGTTCTGGAGCCGGCGGCCAAAGCTGCCTCCCGAACGCACCATGTGAGTGGTGATGTCGCTCTCCTGGATGCCAAGCGTCTTTGCCACCAGTCCACGACCATCGGACGGCAGCGTACTGGTCGACCACATCTCCAGCTTGCCGTCTTTCCAGTGCGCAGTGGCGCCCTGTGGCTCAAGCGTGACGTGGGCAATGAACGGATATTGATAGGTGGCCTCGACAACCTTCGCCGATGACTTGAGCGCAGCGTCCACGTCGCCGTACTTGCGCACGGTGGATCCGGGCGGGGCCTTGAGCAACTCAGCCGCCTTGGCTGCAAAGCCGTCTGTGCTTTGCGTGGCTGCGGGGCCGAGGTCCCACGCGACCTTGAGCTGTTTGCGAGCCTGCTGCGCCTGCCACCAGGTGTCGGCCACAATCGCGATGCCGGGTTCGATGCCTGGCTCCCACGGCGTGTACGCTGCGGGGGTGATGCCGCCATCGATGACGAGGACATGGCGCACGCCCGGCAGCGCTTTGATCTGGTCGATGTTTGCACTCTTCACCTTGCCGGCAAACACTGGAGCCTTTTCAATGGCTGCGTACAACATTCCCGGCAGTTCCATATCAATGCCGAAGAGCGGCTTGCCGGTGACAAGAGCGTGGGTGTCAACCCCCGGCTGCGAGTGGCCGATGATGCGGTAATCCTTTGGGTCTTTGAGCTTGACGCTGCCGAGCGCGGGCGCGGGCAGCGCGGCGGCGTTGGCGGCAAGCTCCCCATAACCTGCGGATCGCCCTGAGGCGGCGTGATGTACCCGGCCAGATTGGGTGGTGCATTCAGCCTCCGGCACGCTCCAGGTTTGCGCAGCGGCGGTGATCAGCAACTGGCGCCCGGCAGCGCCGACGCGGCGCATCGGCTCCCATCCCATGGGCGTGTTCGCGGAGCCTCCTGAAAACTGCCGGCCGTATATCTTCTCGTTCAGTTCGGCCTGCTCTACGCGGACGTCCTTCCAGTCGACATCCAGTTCCTCGGCAATCAACATGGGCAGCATGTTGCGCATGCCCTGGCCAGACTCTGAGGCACGCGCCATGATGGTGACCACGCCATCCGGAGCGATGTGGATGAAAGTCTGTGGCGTCAGGTCTGGAGGCGTCTCATGGCTCTGAGCCGCGGCGAGCGGTGAGCGATAAAGACCCAGAGCAAGGCCGCCGCCCGCAAGGGCCGTCAACTGCAAAAACGATCTACGATTCAAGCGCATGATGGCCCTCCTTTACTTGTTGGGGGCTGCGGCGCCCGCTTGTGCTGCTTCGTGAATCGCCTGGCGAATGCGCGTATACGTCCCGCAACGGCAGAGATTCCCACTCATGGCGTTATCGATTTCAGCGTCGGTGGGATGCGGCGTGCGCTGCAGCAAGGCGGCGGCAGACATGATCTGGCCGGCCTGGCAGTAGCCGCACTGCGGCACGTCAAGCGCTTCCCAGGCCACCTGCACCGGGTGCAGGCCATCCGGCGAAAGCCCTTCGATGGTGGTGACCGGTTGACTGCCAACAGCTCCTGCTTTCGTCATGCAGGAGCGCACCGCATGGCCGCCCACAAGTACGGTACAAGCGCCGCAAACCCCTATGCCGCAGCCGTACTTGGAGCCTTTAAGGTTCAGTACGTCGCGCAGCACCCACAAAAGGGGCATATCCGGTGACACGTCCACCGTGGCTGCCACGTTATTCACTGTCAATTTAAGAGGCATCTGTTCACTCCGCAATCCGGTTTTAGGGAAGAGGATCGGTCACGAGCTCAGGCTTGGAGTGTATCAAGTTTTCCGCTTTTGAATTCAGCCAGGAAGACTGCCGAACAGCAATCCGGGGGTTGAGAGGCTTGAAGCGCGATTTCCCGGTGGAACTTGGTGCCTGTACCCCACGATTTTCGACCCGGTCACTATTTGCATCAATACCCCATAACGCCCTTGCAATCAGTTTGCTCGTCCGGCTCAATCCGCAGTTTCTCCAAAATCGCCAACCCACGCTTTTACCGCAGCTGCGGCAGGCGGAGGATCTCCGAATGCGCGGGTCCTGCCCGATGGCGGGCAATCCGGAAACTACACGACTACGAGCCATTTGAAACGCTTGACTCTATGTGGAGAGCCGCCTGAGAACCACACCGCCGCCACTCTGGGCGCGGTGTCTGGCGTCAGGCCGACTGAAGGCGTCAGACGCTCACAAGAGCTGCACAAGAAATGCACTGCAATTCAATTGGATTTAGTCTACGCTTGGAGATTGAGGGTAGGCCATGGCCACCAAGAAAACCAAGCTGCCGATGGGAGTCTTCGAGAAGGTTCCCGGAAGCGGGATTTACTGGATTCGTTTTACCGCAGAGGGAAAGAAACTCCGGGAGAAGGTCGGCAGCTTGTCCGCAGCCAAGAACCGCCTGGGAGTTCGTCACGTCCAGGCAAAAGCGGGCACATTGCCAAATTCATCAGAGCCGCGGCCACAAAGGGTCACCTTCGCCGAACTCATCGATGATGCAAACAAGCACCTCAAGTCGGAACGGACCGCGGCCCACGCATACGACACGGCTCTGAAGTTCAACCGTATGCTGCCAACATTCGGCAAGCGCGAAGCCGAGTCAATCACCCGGCAGGAAGTTCTGGACTGGCTCGATGAGCAGGCCGAGGAGCATGAGTGGTCCGACACAACCCGCAATAGGTATGTCGCCGCGTTCTCACTGATCTATTCAGTGGCCGGTCCGGACGGGACCAAGAAGCTGACGCTCAAGCCTTGGGGCAGGATCACCCGTCGTCAGGAAGACAACTCCAGGGTACGTTTCTTGTCGCAAGAGGAGGAAGCAGCAATCTCAGAGCAGCTCCGTGAACGGTATCCGAATTATCTGAACGTCTTCATTCTCGCCCTCCACACCGGAGCCCGCACATCGGAAGTTCTTCGGGGCCAGGTTGGGGATTACAACTCGCAGACTGGCATGATCAAAATCCACCAGACCAAGGATTCCCGCAAGCCCAAGGTCAGGTTTGTACCGATGACGCCTATGGCTGTCGCCGCCTACAAGACGCTGGCGGCAGACAAAGAGAAAGATGCTCCCCTCTGCACCAACCGCAATGGCGAGCCGCTCTACGAAATGAGGTACTGGTTCCTGCGTGCGCTCGAAGCGTCTGGCGTGAAAGACTTCACCTTTCACGACGTACGGCACACGGCAGCAAGTCGGTGGGTAATGTCCGGCGTTCCGCTGGCCGCAGTCGCCAAATACCTCGGCCATTCCGGGGCAGCGATGGTGATGCGCTATGCCCATCTACAGCCGGAAGTCAACGCCAAGGCCATCAGCGCAGCCATGAGTTTTTACCACCAGCCCGTGACCCAAGCTGACACGAAACGAACACGAAAAGTGACACCAAAAGTGACACCGGCGGAAGTCATACTCGCAAAAGGCGCATAAACATTGACGATTATCAATAGATAGAGCAGACTCGAAATCAGGCATAGTCGAAAGGCTATCGGGGGTTCGAATCCCTC
>PLXP01000054.1 GCA_003151435.1 Acidobacteriaceae bacterium | reverse complement strand
CGCGGAGGCCGCAATTCGCCCGTCATTCTGGACAGGCATCGCGAAACAACTAGATGAACTGCGGCATCCCCACAAGATTAAGGACGAATTGCGTCGCCGGTCCATCAACCGGTACCGCCGCATGGCGATCACCGCGAGCACATCGCTTGCGGCTAAGGGCGTCCCACTACTCTCAACGATTGCACTCGTTCCGATCTCCTTCCGATATTTGGGAGCGGAGAGGTACGGGCTATGGATGACGATCACATCCTTCGTTCTCTTTCTTAGTTTCGCGGATTTTGGAATTGGCAATGGGCTGACAGTTCGTATTGCGCAAGCAGACGGGGCCGACAACCAGGAGCGCAGCGCAGTATTAGTATCCGCAGCGTTCTATTTCCTTCTGCCATTATCAATCCTTCTTCTTGTAGCGTCGATTTGGGCAACCCATTCGCTCGATTTAGGGGCCTTCTATGGTGTCCGGTCTCCGCTGGCAAACAGCGAAGCTGGCGCTGCGACGTTGTTTTTGCTGGGATGCACGTTCGCCGCCATGCCGTTAAGTATCGTGCTGCGTGTTGA
This sequence comes from Acidobacteriaceae bacterium, assembly GCA_003151435.1. Taxonomy (GTDB): domain Bacteria; phylum Acidobacteriota; class Terriglobia; order Terriglobales; family Acidobacteriaceae; genus Telmatobacter. The sequence continues at coordinate 2,178 of PLXP01000054.1, read as the reverse complement.
AACCGGATTCCAGCAGGGCTTCGTTGCTGATCTCTGGAATGCCGCCGGCAATCTTCTCGGGTTTGTTGCCGTCATCCTGGTGATCCACCAGAGAGGAGGCCTTCCGGCGATGGTACTGGCCATGGCGGGAATGCCGCAACTGATCACAGCCTGCAATTGGATTGTGCAGTTCTTCTTTATCCGGCCGACTCTGAGGCCCCGTCTGCACCTTTTTCATACGCAGGAGGCCCTCGGCCTTCTGTCTATGGGAGGGCTGTTCGTTGTTCAACAGTGTTTTGGCCTCATTTACTACGTCAGTGACAATATGGTGATCGCCCGGACTATGGGGTTGACGGAGGTGGCAAGATACGCGATGCTACAACGGCTATTCTCCATAGGTTTCGTGACGCAATATTTGGTAATGCCGCTTTGGCCTGCAGTAGGTGAGGCCCTCGCACGGCGGGACTACGCTTGGGCGTCGAGGACAGCCCGCCGTGCGATCTTCCTGACGGTCTTTGCCGGCTTACTGTTTAGCGTTCCACTGTTATTGTCCAGCCGCTATCTCATCACACTGTGGTCAGGTATTGATCCAGGCCCAATTGATCTTCTTCGTGTTGGATTTGCTCTATGGGTAATATTCATCGGGTACATCGCCGCGATGAACGCAATTCTTAATCAGGAACTGACACTGCGGCGCCATCTTGTCATCTTGGGGGCAGCCTCTCTGACAAGTCTAGCGATCAAAATTTGGTTTGCGATCCACGGCAGCTTGCCCGGAGTGATTTGGGCATCGAATATCGCCTTCGGCGTTATCTACGTTGTGCCCACATTGTTGCTCGCATTTAAACACCATTCACTCGCCATGTGCCAAAAGGCTGCTTCGCACTTCGGATTGAGAATCTCCAGAAGCCAGGATCAGGAGCCCCGCGTGGTGAAGTGCAAAGACAACCGCCGACCCGATCAGGTAATAGATTCCAAATAGGTACCAGCAGTCGCTTTCGAGCCACCGGCTGAAGCCATTTCAGCGCAAGCAGTCCGGCGAGAAACGAGCCAACCATCCCAATCATGTTGGGCAGAAATGAAGCCAAAGCATATGCGGCGCTGCTGCGAGGTTGCGCCTGCGCACAGTACTAAAGTACGACGCGTAACATCTCTCTTGCGATCGCAGGAGGTGTCAGAATGACGGTGCCCTCACCTTAGTCACGCCTGCCAGCATTCCCATGGAAATAGTTTCACCAGCTCCGGAGACTTTTAGACCCGTGCTGTCGATCAACAAGTGTATCCGCAGTTTGGAGAATATCTTCGGCGGGGACGGGAGCGACAATGCGACGGATTGGGCGCCTGGCTGCGCTCCTTTAGTGGCATCTTGCTTTCGTCAGTTTTTTAGCTGCTGCGGAAGGCGGTTTGCCAGCACCCTCATTCTCGGGGCTAGCGAGCGCTGCCACTGCTCGATTGTGATGTTTCTCGGTGCACCACGTAGGCGTATAGTCTTCAAGCAATTCGAACAGTTCCTGCAACACCACGCGCGCGGTCCGGCGGCTTGCTCGCAGTGTCGGCGCTACTTGAATCGCCGCTGGTGGGCCCGTTATCAGATTTGAGGCCGCTGCCCCCCGGCATTCATGCCGGGGATGAAAGCCCATGGATGAATTCCGATGATCCCGCAGGGATCGCGAGGAAATCAACTCTCTTGCTCTATACTGTGAGTCAACTCCATGTTGATTCAGAAGGCCTTTCAGTACGAGCTTCAACCTGACGGCGCAACGTGCCGGGCCTTCTCTCGTTTTGCTGGAGCGAAGCGATTCGTATGGAACAAAGCTTTAGACCTCCAACAAAAGCGGCACGCGCTGGGGTTGAAGAATCTGCTAATTTTCGACCTCAACAACCTTCTTCCAGGATGGAAGAAGGAGAAGCCATGGTTGAAAGAGGTTCATTCCCAGGTTCTTCAACAAGGGTTGAAAGACCTGGATACAGGCTACAAGAATTTCTTCGAGAAGCGGGCAGAGTACCCGATCAAAAAGAAGAAAGGCAAATGCAGGGACTCCTTCCGCTATCCGCAGGGCTTTCGCCTCGAAGAAGCGAATAGCCGTATCTACCTTCCAAAAATAGGGTGGGTTCGTTACCGCAATAGTCGCGATCTGCGCGGCGTAGCGAAGAATGTCACCAGATGGATATCGACCTAGCTCCGGCGTGGCTACAAGT
>PLXP01000064.1 GCA_003151435.1 Acidobacteriaceae bacterium | reverse complement strand
TTCTGGCCGCAATACTGGCCGCTTGCGGTCATGGGTGTCGTCAGCATGATCGTGGCCGGCAGACTCTTTCGCCGCCGCCTTTCCTAGAAGGATCTCTTTCGGCTCAGCAACCGGGATCAACACTACTCCTGAATTGGGGTTCATATCGGCTCGGATAGATACCGGGAAACGCCCTAGGGTTCGGAGATGTGCGCCGCCGACCTCAACTTCCGCAAACCTTGCGCCGCGCCGAAACAGGCTACTGATCCGGCATCAGCCAGCCGGGAGCCCGCGATCGGCGAATGCCGCTATGTTGTGCCGCATCCCGGGTGCGAGAAGTGTGCTGAGAGGAGGGAAGTAGTCTCCACAAAGGCCATCACAAAATTCGCGGAGGTCTCTCCAATTCTGACCACTGAGAATGTGAAGTTGTCGGACCTCAGATTCGATGTTGCGTCGTTCTCGCCTTATATACGCATATGATTTCTGCTTGTCTGCTGAGCTTGGCGGGACACCATGCTTGTACACGCAACCGACGCGGCGGCCCACCTTACGTTCAACCGCGACTGATTTCCGTGGGCCCGGCGGGAAATTTCGTCTGGCGGGAACGCGGCGTCCTCTCGTATATATACTGCATCCCGTTATGCTCGTTAGGGGTAAGCCGTTCGTAGGCTTCAAGGATCGCGACGTTGGCAATACCAAAGACGATCACCTCGTCCATTTGTTTTTCAGTCAGCAGCTCGGGCCTAATCTCTCCATCAGGACTAGTGGACCAAACTAGATCGGATATTGCCTTAAGTTTCTCATAAATACGGCTGGAGAGGCCTTCCTCGCGTTCCTCTGCAGACAACTTGGCAAAACCATCGAGGCACATCTGCACGGCAGCAGCGACTAGGGGAGCCCCGGCCCTCACAACGATGCCAAATCCTCGGTTATCTCCGGTTCGTACGTCCGTATGCCAATAAGCTGCGATAGTCCTCAATTGATCCCGATCGGACGACTTCATGTTCTCTTCCCCTCAATCGCGCGATCCTACCAATGGCTGTGTCAGAATCACGCCTCGGCTGGTCTGAGGCCCCTGTTTTTTCATCTTTCCGACGCACAGCTGCGCGCTCGTGTAACAGGCTGTGCAGACTGTATCGGCAGATATTCTGGAAGATTAAACGCTGATCCCGGATAATCGCCCGTTCTCCGGGGTGAGGGATTCCTCACGTTCGACACGGATCGTGGCGCTCACAAGCCCTGGACCACCGCCGGATCGCTCGCGAAGCTTGACCCTCAATGAGGTGTTCCCCCCCCAGGCAGGCATATCTGAATATTCCCAAAGGACCTGCCCGATTGACGGGCATCATGGACAGAGCGATATTGGCCATCCAAAGTCCAGTTCGTGATCCTCGGGCCCTCATTTCCACCCGGCTCATCCGAATTTCAACAATTTCTTCGGGTCGAACCGCGGCTTGAAAGACAGATCATACTTAGGAACGCCCCACGTTACATTTTCCGGCCAGTCCCGTTCTCTGAGATTCGGTGGGATCTGTTCCAGATTTCCACCCTTTGCGCGATGATCCCCAATTCCGTAGACTCCCAGGTTGATAGCTAATCTTGTGCCCAACTGCTTGAAGTGGAGTTTGCATCCCGCATGCTTGCTCGATGAGAACAAATATTGAGCATCCTTGAGCGACATGAGTCGTGATTCCTTCTTCGACCCTGACTCGCCGCCGATCACACTCCACGCAATCCCGCTTTCGTCAAGCAGGCCAGCGAGATTCGGGCACGCTTCCTCGAGTGCCATCTCAGGATCGGATATCCAGGGTTCGAAGGACACCCATTTGATCCGGGCCTGCGTCTTCGCTAGAGCCGCAATCTTGTTCAGTTCGCCCTTCGCTTGCGTGCAGACCGATACACCCATCCACACGTTCTGCGGCCACTCGCCAAACTCCTTGATCACTGCGGCATTCAATTCCTCGAGCCGTTTGGCGCGCTTCGTGAGAATCTGAAATTGCAAGTCAAAAGCAGTGCGGAAGACGCGAAAATGTTCGAGAATGACATCCATGGGAACTGCCTTATGCAGTAAGTCTGAGAACTCGTCCACAAAAACGAGGCTGCCGGGGACCTTATTCTTCTGGAAATCGTACATCTTGGAGGGATTGAAGAGAATTCGGCCGGTGAAGCGCAGTTCGTCTTTTTCCGGTTCGACGCCGTCCCGCAAAGCTGGCTTTCGAACGAACTCGACCAGGTCGCTATAGCGGTTATCGCGGTTCGTTATTCCACATTTTGAAAAGCGATATACCCGCAACCTTGCGTAACAACCGTCGCAACCCCGTGAACACTCCTGGCAACCCGCGAGACTGTTCATCGCTTCATCGGTCCATGAAATTCCAATTTTGCCTTTCGCCACGCAGTCCTCGTGTTCCTTCGTTGCACAAATCTCCCGCGTTTGGAACATTTCATTTATCGGCCACGTTCTCAAGATCTCTATCCCACAGATGACGCGCAGCTGATTCTTGCCTACGATGCGATTCGCGCCTCAGCAACAGCTGCACTGCGCGCTGTCGGCTCCCGGGGCGTTCGCGGACGTGGAGGCGAGCACTACCGCACGATACAGGCTCTCGAGTACTCGATCGATCCAGAAAGAAATCTCATTCCTAAGCTCGACACCCTGCGCCGAAAGCGAAACACAGGGACCTACGACGACTACGGGCTTGTGCCCCGGGGCGAGGCCGACCTTGCTGGCCAGCTGGTGGGGCGGGTCCGTGGAAAGGTCGAGAATTCGATCCGCAGGGACCACGCCAATAAGATTGGATACATCCGTGCCATTCCTGCTGTGCGGGTACAATCATCGTCGAAGAGCGCACAGGCGGATTTTGCGCCAATCGACGGGTTTCTTGGCGCGCTATACATCCATTTTTCCAATGATTTATCAACGGCTAAGTTGCCTGAATCAAAGTACGCTGCTTTTCATCAATGGGCAGCCTCATGCTGTCCGGCCGGAGTGGGTTCTTGGCGGTTGGCCTTATGCTGGAGCCGTAGCTACGGCAGACTCGTGCTGCGCAATGGCTGCAATCTGATGGAGCATCCCTTTGAAGATGCAGTAATGGATCGGGTATAGCGCGTACCAATAAAGAAGCCCGCTGAGTCCGGCTGGATCGAAGATTGCTGTTTGCCGAATCACCGAGCCATGGTTGGTTGGTTCAACTTCGAACTGAAGCCACGCACGGCCCGGCACTTTCATTTCCGCCACGAGGTTCAACCTGCGGTCCGGTTCAACACTCTCGACGCGCCAGAAATCCAGAGCATCGCCAGCTACCAGTGCGTGAGGATCACGGCGCCCCCGGCGGAGTCCCACGCCACCCACAAGAAGATCGAAGAATCCTCGAATCTGCCACAGAACACTGGCAAAGTACCATCCGTTCGAACCTCCAATCCGCTGGATAGGAGCAAACGCCAAGGCGGGTGGGACGGACACGTATGCGGTCCGGGAATCGACGAGCCTGGTCCCGAACCGAACACCGCCCCAGGACGCGGGCTTGCCGCTGGACGAGAGCGCGTCGGACCAGAAAGTCGCGGCATACTCCAGGTCTTCATGGTGAAGAGCCCTCTCGACGGCCTTTCTCAACCCCATTGGCCGAATGTTGAAAGCCCTCAGCGCCGACTGATCGCGGACGAGCGTCGGATTCCTCATGCTCTCGATGAGCTTGCGGCCCACGCGCGCATAGATGGGAGTGACCAGTCCCAACCATAGACTCGACAGGTGCGGCGTCAGCACGGGCACTCGGATCATCAATCGCCGCAGTCCGCATTGCCGCGCGTACTCCTGCATGATGTCGCCATAGCTGACCTGGTCGGGACCACCAATCTCATAGACTGCGGACTGTCCAACTGATAATTCCAGCGCTGCCATAAGATAAGCGACTACATCTTCAATCGCAATCGGCTGGGCTTTGACCTCAACCCATCGTGGGCAGATCATGATTGGCAAGCGTTGTACCAGAGCACGAATCATTTCAAACGAGAGGCTTCCGGAGCCGATGACGATTGAGGCTCGAAACTCGATCACCGGAATCGCCGAACTGCGCAGGATATCTGCCACCTCATGCCGGCTCCGCAGATGTGCGGATAATGCCTGATCCTGATTTCCCAGGCCGCCCAGGTAGACAATGCGGTTGACTCCCTGTTCACGAGCAGAGTCGGCAAAATTCTGTGCGGCTTGCCGGTCTTCCGCTTCGAACTGCCCCGCCGAGCCCATGGAATGGACGAAGTAGTAAGCTGTTTGCACTTCGGCCATTGCTGGCGCAAGCGAAGCGCGATCCAGGCAATCCGCCTGAATCACTTGCGTCGCGGAAGAAACCCGCGACCGAAGAAACTCAGGATGTCGGGCAACGCAGCGGACGGGCCAGCCTGCTGCCTCAAGCGCCCTGAGCAGGCGGCCCCCGATATAACCCGAGGCCCCCGTTAGCAGCACAAGCGGCCGATGGTTTGTACCCATGGGAGAACCTCAATTGGCCTCGCAATGTCCGAGCCGGAACAATCCTAGCATTCACTGTCGAATAAACTCTGTACCAGACTGACCGGCAGGCCGGCATCGGACATCTGCAAGCGGGCGATGGTGCAGAGTGGGTTTTCTTGGGTGGGCGCGTTCGCATTCCACTGGGAAGGCAAAGGCAGGATTGAGGCTGGGACATGGAGAATCTCATTGGCAATTCTCACCTGCCGGTTAACAGGCCGATGCGCTCATCAAACATCTTCGAGATTCAAACCGGGGCGTTTCTGCCGTTGTTAGCGGTTGGTGGCCAGTGGGACGCAAAGTGAACGGAGGCTCAACCGTGGGGATACTTCGATTCGTTCACCTGGTCTTGGGCCGCCTCGACCACCCATTCCGGGTCAGACGCAAGTAGATCCACAGGCCGCTGATCATTCAGAAAGCTGTTCAAGCCGATAAACCAGGAGGCCAGCGCCCATGAGTTTTCGCGATTGAGGATCCGGCTCAAAATCCGGATCACGTCGGCGGCGGCCGGATAGGGCCGGTATCCCTCGGCCGGATTCAGCGCGAACAGGGTGAAGTAATCGACGCCCTCGTGTCGGACCGAAAGTATCCGGCCATCGGCTACCCAGTGATCGAGATCGCGCAGTATATCGTCGGTACCGCGGCCAGCCAAGGTGGCCAATTGGCCTGCCGTACGCATTTCGCCAAGCACCACCCGCCGCATCTCCTCTTGCATCGCCGCCAATATCTCCTGGCCCCGCTCAGTCGATGTCGTGCTCGTGTCCGGTTTCATACGCCTCCTTCGGGCGGCCCGGCGGTTTGGGGTACCGGACTCCACTGGCCTGCGGCACGCGCCAGTTCAGAAAAGAGACATCATAGAGGGATAGCAGCGACATGCATGTCATGGCTATGTGTCCGCCATGCACCGCGGCCCATTGTGGCTGAATCAGCAGGTACTTCATCGCATTGTTAATCGGATCCAGTGCTTTGAAATCATCCTCCGTGATCGTTGAAGCCAGCTCTCGCCCCAAGACACTCGTTAGGAACTCCGCCGCTATCTCCGGTGCCACATCGGAGCTACACTCGCTGATCGTGAGTAACGCAAAGGTCGCGAATAGCTGTACACGCCGGCGGAGTGCCTCACCATGTGCGCCCGTTCGCTCAATGAGGTTGAACGCCTCCTCGGAGAGCTTTGTGCTCAGATCCGCATCCGTCTGGCAAGGCATTGCGCCCTGCGCCTGAAATGTCTTACGGATGATAGCCCGAAGGGATTCGTTCCGAAGGAAAACAGCATCTTCATTCCTGGATCTGATGGCTGTGGAGGAAGGTTTACCATTTGAGTGGAGCATCGACATATATAGGTACTCCTGCTTTCTTCAGGATGGCTCTGAAGCCGAGCTTTGAGAATCGCCGAACTGAGCCGGCGCTGTTTCCTTAATCCACATCAGCCCTCTGAGGATGCGGGATAGCTCACCACCACAGTGAGCCGAGCTCGCGGACCTTCGCTGGCTCTGCGAAGGTCTGCGGGCATCAAAGCGGCCCAAGGAGATCATCCTTGGGCCGCTTCTTTGGGATGGAATGAACCGTCCCATTGTCTCGACTTTAAAGGGGCCGAGCACCCATAAACATATATCGTCAAGGAAGCGGCGATGATCTGTGACCGAGGTACTGTATCTCCTTTTTCGCGGCCCGTTTAAATCTCAGGACCGAACAGACATGGCAACGCATGTTGCAGTAAGCCGGCGTTAGCGACCGAACCACACCGCAGGGCCCGGATCTTCACGCGTTCAGCCGGATCATCTCAGAGATAAACGCTTATCGTTGCCTATCTTTCTGGCGAGCAGCCGGCGAAGCTTGACCGGCCGGCTTTGTACATCGAGGTGTGCCGGGAAGCTGACCTGGCAGGAAAACGGGTCGAAGGCACCCCACACATGCAGAGAACTAAATAAGAAATACCAAATTGCCGATAGTGATTCCATGCATCGTCACACGCAAAATCCCTCAACAAGGAAAGCTCGGATTCACGTCATGGATACCAAATCTGAAGTTCCGGTGCTCACCCCCGGGAATGATCACAGGAACGCATGGCCGTTGTCAGCAGAGAAGGGGAAATCCGAAACGACAACGAGCAAACTCTCGACTCCAAAGAATGCCCCAAGCCGCCTGGAGCGATTCGCTCGCGAACACGAGCTCGAGGCGTCACTTCAAGAGGATGAGTCAAGGATTGGCGAGGATGTCCATCCTGTTTCATGGATTTGCTTTGAAGATTCCTACATTTCTGATCCACTCCATGATTGTTTTCTTGTCGATGTTCTCGGTTCGAAGGAGGCCGTGGAGCGAGCGTTAGAAGAGAGTAAGATCGAGAATCCTCTGCTGCTGGTCCTGCTGGAATACCATATAAATCGACTCATCGATAGACTTGGGTTTGACTTACCGAATTTCGAAAGAGGCGAGAATGCCGCCTGGCCGGATCCTGACAGCTCCGACTGGGGGGCCATTTTGCATCGAACGGGGCTGCGCTATCTCAGTGGTTGCGATGCTGGAAAGTGGTTACTATTCTCGTCATGTGATCGGGTATCAGTGGCGATGGCCTTGGCGCTTGCCAGGGTCCCAATGGATCCGCATGCGGGAGCAGGTGACGACGATTGGGTCCCAAAGAATTTCAGTTTCCCGATAACGAAGCTTCACCGATGAAGCTTCAATGAAATGCTGCCATTAGCGGCTAGCATCGAGTACCTCCTGGGTCTGGCCGAAGGACAACCAGCGGCTCATTGGGGAAACTTCCGAATGGCCTGCCAGTCCTGCCACTGTGCTTCATCCGATGACTCGGGTTCCGGACAGCCCCTATCGACATTCTTCATCACGAATCTCGATTGCAGGCGCAGAGTGTTTGGTTCAGGTCCAAGCTCCAATTTGCCGATAGATTAGCGAGGACCACATCGAGACACGGCCCCATCGGAGCAATTCCTTGGGCCACGACGTAAATGCACGCAGAAGGCGTGAATTGGTTGTGAATCGCCTTCTAGCAGAAACGGAACAACTAAGACGAAAACAATATGACCTCACCGGTAACGCTCCCATCTCTCCTTGACTATCCGCGGCAGCTAGCAAAAGTCAACGGTTTAGAGAACCAGTTCACGAGCTTCCTTGAAGTTTGCAAGCCGCCTGAAAACCTTCGTTGCTTGTTTCTGGTTATCTCTCGCTTGCTTGACACATTCAGTGTGGTGCCATCCTTCACGAACATCGAACCCTTCAAAGGATGGCCTCAGCTGTTTGAGCTTCTCGAAGGGCACCGTTCCGAGGTGGAGCGTTTTTGCGGGCATCAGGTGCTGGCTGGACTCGCGCAACGCTCTCAATCCATGCGAACAAAGAAGGGGCATCCCATGTACCGCCAGATGGAGGAGGCGCCGCTTTTTGCGATGTTATGCTCCGCGCACAAGACCCTTCCAAAAGAATTTGGAGCCCTCCAACTCCAGATAATGCATGCCCACTGGCGCAAGGTGGAAGCCTACAAGGTCGACCATCCGAATCATCTCGGCGAGATCCGCGAAGGGCGCCGCAAGAACACCGGCGACGAACGTGACATCAAAATGTCCAATACCGCTGCCCGGACCGTTCGAGCCATCCTCCATTCAGACCTTGAGGACTGGCTACGGGATGTGGATACCACGTGCGTCCCAGATGAATTCCTCAATGAGCTTGATGACCATAGGCCACCAGACAAAGAACTGCGACCTCTCCATGACAGGATCGCGTGTTATTGCGTTCCGGGCTATGAGCCGGGATCAGGTGGTTCCGGGGGCGGGCGGAAACGTTCGATTCAAAACTATCTTTGCGCTTACTCTGATCGCTCATTTGGCCTTCTTACGCCTCGCCAAGAGGAGGGCAAGAAGGGTGAGCGCGAGCCTGATCTGGAACATCTCATGGCCAGGCGCTTGCGTGGCAAAGTGTCGGGGCGCACCCTAAGCACGAAAGAGATTTCGAAGCTTGGGATCAGTCCTCTCGAATTGGTTGAAGAAGATCCGACTGTTCTAGTTTCGGCAGAGGGCTCCGGGACGCGACAGGCGGCTCAAGAACTTGCGTATGCCAGAACCCGCGCGTTTGAGATTGACCGGAGGCTTTTTCCCTGGAACTCGCAGGCCATGCGCCTCAAGGAGTTTCACAGGCATATTCTGCCCCATCTGAAGAAAATGTCTGCGAACCGTGGGCCGTCTGATCAGCAGCACATCGTCGCAGGAGCCGCGGTCGCCGTAATGGCGGAAACCGGCAGAAACCTCAATGAGGTGCTGCGCCTCACGATCGATCCGAAGCTCAGCTCGGAATTTTCGTACAGGCCACCAAACTTATCGGCCGGAGAGACATGTGGCCGATGGAAATGGGATTCCATAAGCCCTCCGTACGAGTCCGAGTTCAAGAACGAGGATAAGTTCGCGGTGGATCCCGCGAATTACCTGACATATCCTGCTTCGAAAATTGTCACAAGAATCATCGAGCGATACCTGCCCTTCAGAGAAGAGAGCAAAAGCAAACGTCTGTTTCCATTCAAAGGGCTACATGGGGCGGTCAGGATGTACCTGGACGAATACGATGCTTTTGACCATTTCACGCCCACCAGGGTCACCAACCTTAGTTGGGGAATCCTGCACGAATTGACCGGGGGCGAACTCGCGAGTATTTGTCTTCTCCTTGGTTTGCATCGTCCTTTGGCCCAGGTTGAGCTGTTCTACTCGATCCTCGAAACCTCGGAAGCTGCCAGCCTGTTTGCCGAATCGCAGAGGAAGCTCTGGGGCGAGCCGACGCCGGGCGTGTTGACCGCTGCAAACGGGGCGGCTTCCGGGAATCAGCAGTTCGTCGGGTGCCGGGCATTTCCGCACATGGAAAAAGTCAAGGAGACCATCGATTGGCTGCGCGAGGGGAGTGAGAAGTTCTTCAACATGAGGCTTCCTTATTTCAAGAAAGAACGTGATTCGGAAATGCTGAATCGCGCTGTAATGTACGCGACCTGGCATCAGTTCTTCTCATTCGGAACCCGCGCGATTTGCGACGCATACCAAAGGAGTGAGGGGTTCTCTGAAGACTCGGGAATTGGCGTATTAAGCGACAAGGACTTTGTCACCGGATACAAGACGAGAATCATCTTCGCGCCAAAGCGGCTCCGCCGGCACATGAAAGCGCTGGAGCTGAGACTCGCCGGGCTGTTGGAGTTACAACCCACCCTCAGGCCGCACGATGCCTCATCCGACAAACAGGATGGGTTTCCGCCAGTCTGGCTGCTTGATGCGGCACATCAGTGCGTGGAATTGACACCTACGACGATTCAAGAGGTGATGAAGGGAAAGTTTCCCTTGCCGGTCAACTCGCCAAGGAAGGTCATGCGCTACCTGCTGCGCAAAGCGGGCATGTCACATACCCACTCAGAAGCATTTATGGGACATTGGTGGCACGGCCGGGAACCATTCTCACCTTTTTCGAGCTTTGACTTCTGCAACTTTATTGGGCGGCTTAGAGAATTGATGCCTGATTTGTTGGAGAACGAGCTGGGATTTGATCCGACGCCGGGGAGCCGCTAAGCGATGAGCTATACGATTGATGAACTTCGCAGCATGCTGGCGACAAGCCGCATTACCGCGGTCAAGAACCTCTTGTCGCCCACGCCCAAACCACTCGTGAAGGGCGACATTGAAAGGATCGAGACTGAAGTTATCTCTCGCGCGCCGGAGGGTTCGGACCTAGCCGAGCTATTCAATTTAGTGCGTCAGGTTGCCCGCGATGCAAAGACACCTGAGAAGCTGTTAGGCAAAATGCGAGTGGCAGTTCAATATCCGCTGCCAAACAACCCCTTCGCAGATGGTTTGAGTAAGTCCGAGCTGACCTGCAAGGAAGCTCGCAGCTGGTTGGAGAACATACGCGCTCGAATTGCTTCTTCTGAGTCGAAGGATGGAATTACGCCCGGGCCAGCGCTCGGCTTTCAGCTCTTCGTTGTTTCAGCAATTCTGGAGTATCGTCTGCTTCACATCGATTTTGTGCCAGCAATCATCCGATCCCTCAAAGAAGAGCGCGAGTTCAAGATTCACGACAATGGTACGATTCGGGCAATTCCGCTCTCGCTGAACTTCGGACGGCAGCAAAGCGCTGAACGAAGGCTCCTGATACTACGTCAAGAGTCCGTAAAGCGACTGAAACAATTCCTTGACTTGGATCAAAGGGAAGGCTTCCTTCGGCACTACTCCGAGAAAAGCAGTACGAGCAACTCCGAATGTGCGGCCCTCTTGGAGTCACTCGAGCGTGACGCAAGTGAAGATCCCCTGGCCGGGCGCAACGCGATGAATGCGAAACCGCCCAAATTTGTCGCGCTCATCGGCGCTGCCCAAATCATGGCGATGTTGGAGATGCCATCGGTCGTTGTGGCGCATCGCAGTCGGCGAATAGTCTCGCACAGCCTTCCGCCAGAGGTACTCAAAAGAATTGCTGGATTCGAGTTGGCTCCATTCCAACTCGTTAGAAGCGATTGGTCGAAAGCCGGCTCCGTAGATGACGACCCTGACGGAGAGGTCGGAAAGGACGCGGGGGAAGGGTTGTCCTGGATCGGAGACCTCCGCGAGGCGCTGGGTAAAGATCAGATCGACAAAGACTCCCTCGAGCGTCTTGCACGAGGGTATTGCGAGGATCTCAAGGTCTTGGCCAGGTTTGCGATCTATCTGGCGGAACCCAGGGGCGACGGGAAAATACCCGCGGGCGGCGGTTGCGCGCACGCTTCAGTGCGCCGCTACTGTCTGCTGATTGCGACGAAAGTGATTCCGAGGCTGAGTGCCGGCGCCCTCATGGACGTGACCGAGGACGCCTGGGAAGACGCACTGCAAGAAATTCTTGATGAAGATGCTTTTTACAACATTCGGAAATACGCAAAACAGCCAAGCTCAAACGCACAAACCCATTCGCGCCCTCTGGTGAAAGCCCTTCGTCATTGGTTTCAATTCCTCAGCCAATTGGGGGTCCACCCGGAAGTTAGCAATCAAAACCAAGAGGACAACCGGAAGGACGACACTTCTGACACAGACCCTGCGAACGCTGACAAAGCGACCAAAACGTTGCCAGGAGCGGGGCTCATTGATCTCGCAAAGCGGCTCCCTGTGTTGGGCCTGGTCAAAGTGGACGCCAGCCTGATCACGGTCGACGAGTACCTGGAGGTTCTGCAACGGCTTGTTGGACTGAAGACTTTCGCTGACTCGAATGATCGCTCCGCTGCGCGCGTCGCGTTGATACTCGGTTACAGGTGCGGTCTCCGTCGAGCTGAGGTCGAATGGTTGAGAGTCAGTGACTTCGACCGGATCAATTATCTGCATGTACGACCCACCGAGATGCGGGCACTCAAGACATCGAACGCGCGTCGTGACCTGCCGCTTGAGCTACTTGTGCCTTCGGAAGAGCTGAAATATGTTCGCAGGAGGATATCGCAGGTTCGTGCTCTTGCCCTGAGAAAGAAGATCCCTCTCGACAGGGCGCTCCTGTTTTCTGAAGCAGACAATCCGGCCAGGCCAATGGACTTTAACGTCGGAGTCCTGCGAATGATTCACCGGGCATTTCAGGAAGACGAACGCCGCGGTTGGGCTGAGATCGACCCTACCTTCCGTTTTCATCGCCTCAGACATTCCTGCGCAACGGTTACCCTCCTGAGACTTTGGCCGGAATTGCATGGAATTGCTCGGCACATTTTTGGAACGAAAGCAAAGGCGACCTTGCAGTGGGTCATCGAAGAAAGCAAAGACTTCAGAGAGAGGCTAATGGGCTGCAGCGTAACCGAGGTCGACCTGCAAGCGATTGCTTTGCTCCTGGGACATGGGTCAGCCGCGACTTCGCTCGAACACTATGTGCACGTCCTCGACTGGTATGAAAGGCCCAGCACCTGGGATAAACCAAAAACTGAACCCCGGTGGAATGGTTTGGACTCAGCAATCTCCTAAAAACTCCTGAATTCGCAGGCAGCGTGTTGTTAGGAGATTTGGCAAGAGGTCACCGAACAATGCAAAGCTACATGCCGGACTGCTTTCAAGCTTGCAAGCTGCCGGCACAGTAAACACCATTGACGAAAACGAGTACGGCTAGGGCAACTGCGGAGAGGCGAATATCGGGGGCAAATGTCATAACAAGTTCGAGGCACATCACCGCCCCAACAGCCTCGACCTTGCTACCGTAAGCCGCCAGAAACCACTTGTACACCTTTGGAGCACTACAGGCCTGCCCACCGAGCACCACGGCCCACATGATGACGCCCAACATGCCAAAAAAGGTTGAGCTGAGTTCGCGGTAAAAGGGCAACACGCGGTGTGCAATGCAGAAGGTGAATGCGGGGATACATCCTCCCGTCAGCAGTCCGAGAAAAGCAGCGATCCGGCCACCAGATTTGAACATCTGTATCACCTGCTGGACAGTTGTAAGCCGCTTGGATTTCTTTGCGGAATTGCCGGCGGTTCCTTTGGGTTGGTTTGTCGGCGGTGTGAGCAAGTTCAAGATGGTTGTCAAGGTGTTCTCCTTTCAAGGCGAAATGAAACGTCCGATTTAGGATTGCTGACTTCCAATCCACGACTTTGCGCAATCGTGGTACTCGGAGCGTCGTCAGCCTGGGTCACCGCGCTGAAGCGACTCGCGTAGCGCGTCCCGGTCGATGCTCGGACGGGCATAAGCAGGCGGCAACTTCAGCGTTGGATCGGTAGGCTTCGGGCGACTGGAAATCGGTTGATCGGAGGTTTCTGTTGCCGACATAGCTGCAGCCGGCAGAGCGAAGCGCCACATCTCGACGGCGGCGCCCAGGATCATCGCTGAGAAAAATGCCTGATCGGTTACCGCGCTCGCGCGCGTAATTCGTAGAACTTCTAGGCCGGCCTGGCGCGCCGGCGAAACTGCCTTGAAATTGCGGGCGTTTTCAGTACGCGTCGGCGTGGTCTTTGGATCCAGCCGAAGCACCCTACAAAGATCCTCAAGATCGGCATGCATGCCTATCTCGTTTTTGTAGGCCACAAGTCCAATTCCGAGGCCATTGATTGCGAGCTTTTTGACGAAGCTGATTAGAAAACGGGCGAAGCGCAGATGCTTTTCGGACCCCACCGTGATCACGATTTGCCGATCGAGGGATGCCGCCGCAGCGAAGATAGAGAGTGCGTGCCTCGCTACATGGGTCTGATGCTGGGCCGACTGATAAATCGCGCGACCGATTTCATTTGCGTCCAGCCACACGGCATCGCGCAAGGGCAGAGGGGGCATAAGACCGCCAGCTGTTTCGACATAATGCTTCCCGATTCTTGTGGTGGCGTGCGCTGAAATGAGGTCCAGGATGTTCTGCGCGACAACCGGCTGGAGTGAGATGTCCCTGCAGATAGAGTCGAGCGTTTCGACCTCGGCAAGACGCCGCTTCGCGAGCAGGCCGCACAGTTCAAACCAACCGCTTGCCTCAGGGATCTTGAAATCGTGCGGCGCCATCCGGAGATAACCGGGCTGGTCGAGCGCTACATCGAGGGCGTTTCTGCGGCTCATCAAAAGCTCTCAGTGAGAATTTTTGAACTCTCATTTCAGCGTGACACCGATTCGGCGAAACCGTAAGGTGTACCGGAACAGAAAATGCGACGCACCGAAAAAATATTGGGGGTACTAACCGCGGCCGCTTCACGGGAGATTTCTTAATGACGGGAGAAGGTCGGGCTTTTGTATCCTCAGGCACGTTTCTGGCTCTGGCTTAGAAATGGCGCCGCTCTATACAATTGCCGTTTCCTTCGCCCTTCTTTATCCGGCGCGCTTAACTCTGGAGAAGCCACTGGTTTCAGTTCGCGTGCGCTTCCCTCTGCCCGGACTGGATGAACCATGCTCACAGGCGCGATTGTTTGGCCGCTTCGGAGATGTTGGAGTGGGGTGTGCGTGCCGGAGTGGTTCTTCAGCGGGAATCTCAAGGACGCGAGCACGGCTCTGATAGCTGCCCACAATCCAGATCCGACCGCGGCCGTCAGACCCAAGAAAATCATTGTGGTGCCAGGGCGCGGGATCGCTGATGCGAGGGTGCAATGAGGCGGGGATGGCTGGCAATTTGGAAGATGCCCCAATGGACCATCTGTAGTCCACCTACCGGCCCCTGATAGCCGCCGACCCGACCACCGGCGTCAGATCGACAAAAGTCATTGGGGATGTTTCGCCATCGGTGAACCGTATCGGGACAACTCTGCTTTCACTTCGGCTTGCCGGCAATCGATTGAATGCCGGTCAGAGGTAAGGGTCTGGGATTGTGTATTTGAGGATGCAAAGTGCCGGGGATTGCGGGCAATTTGGAAGCTGCCCCAATGAACCGTCCGCAGTCCTCCGACCAGCCGGAGATGGCCTTTTACGCCACCGCAGGTGTCAGATTCACAAGATTCATTGGGGATGTTTCGCTAACGGTGAACGGCATCGGGACACGCCCACTTCCACTTCGACTTGCCGGCGATCGACCGAATGCTTATTCAATGTCAGGGCCATGGATTGTCTATATGAGAATGCCCTGAGGTGAGGATGCTTCGCAATAAGGAATTTGCCCCAATGGACCGTTAAAAGTCGGTTGACCTGTCCCAGCTCGAAGCTGACTCGACCGCAGGTGTCAGATTCACAAAATTCATTGGGGATGATTCAATAATGATGAATGGCGAACACAAGCCTGCGCATATACGCTTACAACCTGCTGCACTTCGTTCGCTGGTGGGAGAGTTTTCATCACACCGGCGATATCGCCAAGGCGGACCTTACCGAGTCGACCCTGCTCGATTACCTGCGCTTCCAGTCCGAACTGCAACCGCCGCCTTCGGCTTCCACCATCAACGACCGCGTCGCAGACGCCGATCGCGCCATCCGCGCCGAGTTCCCGGATGCCCCCTGTCAGGTCGCTCAGGGGTTTCAACAGTCTTTCCTGCGGCGCAAGCCAATGGGTCTTGGTCGACAACGAGTGGCGATGAGCAGATTGCGAGTGAGGGAGCCCAGGCTCAACATAGTGCCGCTCTCGGTCGACGAAGTTGCGCGCTTCTGGTCCAGTTTCCGCTATGCGCGCGACCTGGCCATCGTGGGCCTGATGCTCATGCATGGGCTTCGCTCCGGCGAAGTGCTGGCGCTGAACCCGGAAGACGTATTGCTGTCCGAAGCGCAACTGCGTGTGCGCGGGAAGGGCAATAAGCTGCGCTATCTCCCTCTGGCGCCGGAGACCACGCAACTGATCGATCACTACCTGCGCTTGGAACGGCCTAATCCATGCTCTGCCGCCCTGTTCGCCGTCTTGAAAGGACCTGCACGCGGCACACGCATGACTCCCGCAGGAATACGCTCCCTGTTCCGCCACCATCGCAGCACCTCAGGCATCCAGCTGGCTAATCCTCACCGGTTCAGACACACCTTTGCATGCGACATGGTGCGGGCCGGCATGAGCCTGCCCGCGCTCATGCAGTTGATGGGCCACGCCGACATCGAAACCACGCTGCGCTATGTGCAGGTCACACCGCAGGATGTCTACCTTCAGTATGCCCGTGCGGTAACCCAGTGTATCCGGCCTCTTCCAAGGAGTGCCTCGTGAGCTTCGAGCGACATCCCCCATTCCAGCATCCGCTGGCTTCTGTCTTCGAGCGTGCCGTTGTTTCTCTCGGTACCGCGCTCAGCCCAGACACTACTCGTCACTACCGCGGTACGGTACGCAACTTCCTCTCTTATCTCGCCGCCGATTACCCTGAAGTTAAGCGGCTGTCCCAACTGCGCCGTGATCCCCACATCCTCGGATGGATGTCCCGCCTGCATGCGCAAAAACCTCCACTGGCGACCGAATCCTACATCAACCTGCTCGTAGCGCTACGCTCTCTCTTGAACGAACTGGCCTGGACTAAGAAACGTACTGAACTCGCCCGCGTGATTCGTCGCGAGGATATTCCACGCGCACCGCAAAAACTGCCGCGGCCACTCACCATCGAGCAGGACCAACTCTTACAGCAGGAGTGCCTGCGCCGCAACGATCTGGGCGGAAATGCCCTTCTGTTGATCCGATACACGGGCATGCGCATCGGAGAGTGCGCTGATCTGTCCTGGGAGTGCCTTCGCGCCACAGGTCCTAATCAATGGGCGATTCATGTCCCCCTCGGCAAGCTCAAGACTGAACGCATGGTCCCCGTCGACGCTGCCTCGTCCACTCTCGTCCAACGGCTACGATTCTTTCGTTCCCTCGATCCGCTGCCTGCTGACGGATTTCTGCTGGCACGGCCCAGCGGCAAGAATGCACTCGTTCGCCAACTTCGCGATTACCTGCATCAGGTCTGCCATGCACTCAACCTCTCCACTCGAATCGTCCCGCACCAGTTGAGACACAGCTATGCCACAGAGATGCTGCGAGCCGGTGTCACCTTTCCGGTTCTCATGAAGTTGCTCGGCCACATCGATCCTGAGATGACCATGCGCTATGTCGACGTGGCCTTGACCGACCTACAGCGAGAGTTCCATCAGGCCCGGTCCAACCCGCGGTATCTGATACCACAACCGACGGCCCCATCCCCACAACTTCGCGCTGGACTCGACGGGGTCATCGATTCTTTGCTCGCCGCTCAACATGTGTTGGAGATGTTCACACGCCCGCTTCCAAAAGGCGGCTCTCGCTCTTGCCTCGATCGACTCTCCAATCGACTCACCAAGATCCTCCGCGAGGCACGCAAACTGCGCAAAGCCTGAGAGCGGGCAGAGTTTGGCCGGTTATACCCCCTATGCGGAAGTAACGCCAAAAATTGAGTTCTGTCTGGTTTGGCCACAACTCGCGCCGGGACCTACAACGAACCACAAGTAGATTATTTGTTGCAAATGAAAGAGTCTTTTCGAGCTGCCCGCTACTCGATGGTTCATGAACAGGCGCTATGGCTTGTTTCTGCGCTGGAGCGAGCATTCATTGTGTTTTTCTCTGAAATTCGCCAGGCGGTCAAGTATCCAAGGCTGCGCAGGTCCCCAATCTGCACGGACGCTGCTGTGCGAACTTGCCAAAGAGCCCTCATCAGAATTGCAAACTTGCCTCTTGTTAGCGAGAGGTCCTCTGAGCGGGTGCAGAGTCTCAGAGGTGCTCAAGACGCTAGCACTGCAGCGTTCCGAGTCTCGAGTGCCCTGGCCACAACGGCAATTCTCTTCGCGGGAGTGATCTGATACCTGAGACCGCCCTCTCCCGCGCCCGCGCATCACCGACTCCACGCAGATCACTGACGACGGCTGAAATCGGGAATATAATTCGGGCAACCTCATGACAACGCTACCCGCTCCGGGTCAGCAAGGGCCAACGCTTCTTGTTTAACCAGGGCCCGAGCAGTTGATCCGTTTGAGAACCGCGCCGCGCCGTATCAATCCGGAGCACGGTGTTGGGGAAGGGTTCTGTTTATGCGCAGTCTGCGCTTGCTTCTTCTGCTTTTGCCTGCACTTACATGGTTGAACCCCGTCGTCTGTCCTGCGCAGAACGCGCCGCGCCCGCGCCTTGTGGAACCGATCGACGAAAACGCTATCGTTCCGCTGAAGGGCAATACCCTCCCGGTGGCGAATGCGCGGACGGATGCCGGGCGGGTGCTCCCCAATCTGGCATTGACGGACCTGGTGCTGGTGCTGAGCCGGAGCCCGGAACAGCAGACCGCATTTGACGAATTCATTGCGAATCAATACGACGCTTCGTCAGCGAATTTCCATCATTGGCTCGAACCGGCCGAAGTGGGAGAGAGATTCGGCCCGTCCTTGCAAGACATTGCTACCATCAACGGTTGGCTGAAGAGCCACGGTCTCACGATCGCCGAGGTATCGAAAGACCGCATGGCTATCCTCTTTGGGGGAACGGCCGCGCAGGTGGAGAGCGCGTTTCACACTGAGATCCACAACCTGCGAGTGAATGGCGAGCCGCACATCGCCAACATGAGCGACCCGGAGATTCCGGCGGCGCTGGCGCCGGTTGTGGTGGGCGTGAAGGCTCTCCACGACTTTCATCCCCGGCCAATGCATCGGCTGGGCAGCAAGGTGCAATTCAACAGTTCGACCGGAAATTGGCATCGGATAGCCGATAGCGGCTCGGCAACCGTGGCGAAGATCGCTTCTCCGAAGGCCGCGGCGGCAAATCCTGACCTGGTCATCAACGGAGCGATTCCGATTGAGGACGTGTCCCCTTACGACTTCGCCACCATCTACAACGTGCTGCCGCTGTGGAATGCGGGCATCGACGGAACCGGCCAAACCATTGCCATCGTTGCGACCAGCGATGTGAACCCGGCAGATGTTGCCGGCTATCGCAGCATCTTCGGTCTGCCCGCGGGGCCCGCACTCAAGACCATCGTCGCGAACGGTGTCGACCCCGGCCAGTGCACTGTACAGACGGGGAGCTGCACGATTGGCGACCTGTTTGAGAACACGCTCGATGTGGAAGTCTCGGGCGCCGTAGCCAAGGGTGCGCAAATCGATCTTGTTGTGTCCGGACCCGCCTCGCCCGCTACCGACCCGGTGTATTCCTCCGCGAGCTACGTGATCGAGAACAACACGGCAAAGATCCTGAGCGTCAGCTACGGCCTCTGCGAACTGTTCCTCGGTAACAGCGGAAACACGGCCTGGAACAACCTATGGGCAACGGCAGCCGTCGAGGGCATCGGAGTATTTGTGGCCACCGGGGACTCCGGCTCGCCCGCCTGCGACCAGGGGCTTGTCGGCAGCGTTCCGTATGGAGCGCAGGATGGACTGTCGGTCAGCGGGTTGGCGTCGACGCCCTACAACACGGCGGTCGGGGGAACCGACTTCGCCTGGTGCAAACCGAAGGTCAATTCGACGGGCCACACCGTCTGCTCGAACACAACGTCGTATTGGAGCACCACCAACAACTCAACCACAGGCGCCAACGCGGCAAACTACGTTCCTGAAATTGCCTGGGATGACAGTTGCACCGGTTCCCAAAGCGCGGGATATCTGGAATCGATTGCCTTATTCCTCAACTATTCCGGCGTGACCGACCCTGAGAGCACGTGCAATTGGGTCGTCAATAACTATGGTCCAATCAACGCGCAACAAGGTGTGAATCTTGCTTTCTTTGTCGACTCGGTGGGCGGGGGTGGAGGGGCGAGCAATTGCACGAACAACACAACGGATACGGCCACGAATCCAGATCCGGCCAGTTGCTCGGGAGGCTATTCCAAGCCGACCTGGCAAACGAACGTTCCCGGAATCCCGTCCGACGGCAAGCGTGACATTCCAGATGTCTCGTTCTTTTCGGGAGACGGGGTGGGGTTGAGTGCCACGCTCGTTTGTGTTTCCGAGGCTGGTCAGTGTCTAAGCTCTACGAATCCGGGCTCGGAACCCACTGCGCAGGAGGTGGGCGGCACTTCGGTGGCCGCTCCGGAGATGGCCGGCGTGATGGCGCTGATCAACCAGAAGGCGGGCGCCGCGCAGGGCAACCTCAACGGCGAACTTTATGCACTGGCCGCCAGACAGAGTTCCTCGAACTGCTCGGCAGAGAATGTGAAGACGAGCAGCTCTTGTTATTTCAACGACGTCGACTCGAGCACCATTGCCATGCCATGCCAGGCGGGCGCATTGAATTGCACGGTCGCTCATTCCGGCGACAGTTGGGGCATTCTCTCCGGCTTCAGCGCGGGCAAGGGCTTCGACCAGGCCACGGGCCTCGGCTCATTGAATGTGAGCAACGTGGTCAACAACTGGACCTCGACGGGTGGCACGGCAACTGCGACGGTGAAGGTGACGTTGAGCCAGACCACGGTCGCGCTCAATCAGAGCCTTACGGTCACTGTGAGCGTAACCGGTGGCAGCGGCACTCCCACAGGAAATGTCGGCCTGGTCAGTAGCGGCTACACTGGAACCTCCGGCGCCCTGTCTAGCGGGTCGTACATGATAACGATTCCGGCATACAGCCTCGTTGCCGGTACCGACACGCTTACGGTCAGCTACGGCGGCGACGCGACCTACGCCGAATCGAGCACCACCGCCAGCGTTACGGTGAACAAAATCGCGCCAACCGTTTCTGTGCAGCCCAGCCCGACGACGATCGGAGCCAACAGCCAGGTTCAGGTTACGGCAACCATCACGGGCGTCGGCCCCACGCCCACGGGGACAGTCCAATTGACTGGCGGAGGATACACCTCGAGCAACTGCACGTTGAATAGCTCTGGCAGCGCCGGCTTGTGCAACTTCACCATTCCACCGAATTCGTTGAATAGCGGGACAGATACGCTGACCATTGCCTACAGCGGCGACAAGACCTACCTGACCGCCGCCGGAACGGCCACCGTAACCGTGAACTCGCTGGTCCCAACTGTAACGGTGACACCGTCGTTGACTAACCTCGAAACCACGACTGTTCTTCCGGTCACCGTTACCGTAACTGGAGCGGGCCCCGTGCCGACCGGAGGCGTACAGCTGTTAGGCCTATGGGGTGGCAACCCAGGCAACGGATCCGGGCTTGGTGGCACACTGTCGGGCGGGAGTTACACGTTCACCATCCAGCCCGCTAGCTTATATGCCGGAACGGACACCCTGTACGGCGTCTATGCAGGGGACTCCGTGTATGTGCCGAAGACCGTAACCACAACCGTCACCGTAACCAAGGCGACTCCTTCCATTACGGTGACTCCCCCCGCCACGAGTATCGTTTCAAACGCCTCCTTGACCCTGTCGGGCACGGTGACAGGTCTGATCGGGTCGGGCCTGAGCACATTTGAAACCGTGTCAGTGACGGGAGGCGGTTACTCCGGATACGGGCCCGTCTTTAATGGAGCGACATTCTCGATTATCATTCCACCGGGGAGCTTGAGCCCTGGGAACGACACCCTGACCGTCACATACCTGGGCGACACCTTCTTCAACCAGGTGAGCACAACAACGGCGGTGACTGTGACCCCGTGGGCGAAGGTCGCGCCCACTTCCGTCACCGTGACACCCAATCCGAGCAACGTGGACACGGGCCAATCGCTGAATGTGACGGTGGCTGTTTCCGGCGCAAACGGAATCCCAACGGGCTCCGTTCAATTTACTGCAGGGAGCCTTCCGGCCCAGGTTCAGAATCTTGCAAATGGAAGCGCCACATTTACAATCCTGCCCAACAGCCTGAGCGCGGGAACCGTCAGCTTGTCCGCGAACTACAGTGGAGATGCAACCTACCTTGCTGCGTCCCAATCGGGCAACGTCACCGTCACCCAATCGGCGTTCAGCCTCACCGCTTCAGCGACAACGCCGGCCTCCGTCTCCCGGGGCGGGTTGGCCGCCTCGACCATCACCGTTGCGTCCTCCACGAACTATAACGGGCTCGTTACCCTTGCCTGTGCTCTGACCTCCGGTCCATCCAATCAAGCCGGCGATTCACCTGCTTGTTCCATTTCCCCGGGCGTTCTTCCTGTCGGTGGAATAACAAGTGCCGTTGTCACCACGGTGGCGGCAACTACGGGTGCTCTCATCCGCCCTGGATTCCGGAAAGGCGGCATCGCCACCGGCGCGACGGCGCTGGCGCTGATTGTGCTCTGGGGGATTCCGTCGCGACGCCGCAAGTGGCGCACGATCCTTGGCCTTCTCGGGTTACTTCTTGCGCTTGAAGGCTTCTCTGCCTGCGGCGGCGGTGGAGGAAGCAGTGGAGGCGGCGGAGGTGGAGGCAGTACCGATCCCGGTACGGCTTCCGGCCTTTACACCTTTACCGTCACGGGAACCGGCAACCCTGCGGTAGCGCCAGCATCCACCGCTACATTTACGGTGACGGTTAACTAAACTCGAACCGATCTGGCAGAATGGGCCGATCGATCGAGTGAGTTGACGCACGCCATTCCGGTCAAACGTGGTGCTCTTCGCGCTGTACGTCTCCTTCTTCTTCGGCGTCACGCTGCGCGAGGCACCGCGGCGGATGGTGCGCTAAGGCGCCGGCGCCTACGCCTTCGTGCTCTTTGACTGTTCACGAAAGTGTAACTTCCGCATCGGCCACGCCCACTCAGAACTCGATGCCGATCCGCATTCCGAACAGTTCTGGACCCGGTTCAGGAGCACACTGCCGACTGGAACTGCTTTTATGAATTGCTGGTTCTGCGTCCGTCTATTCCGTCTGGCCGCGCTTGCAGTACCTGGAATACTGTTCGCGAATCCGCAGCAGAGCTCGTCAGATTTGCAGACCTATCTGCAGGTTCTTCCGGACGGAGCGAGCGAACTGCGGGTCACGAATTTGCGCTCGGCATCCCTCGTCGCACTAAGTTGGGAGTATCGATGTGGAGAGCAGCACGGCCGTTCCGGAATCGCTGACGCCGCGCGGACTTTCGCTGTGCCTTGGGAAGCCGGGAAGACGATCCAGATTCCGAGTGCAGACAGCGGCTGTTCCGGGGGAGTCAACGCTGCAATCTGGTCGGATGGGTTTGAACGTGGCGATGCTGCCACGCTGCGCACGATCAGAAGTTGCAGGACAGTTGCCCGGTCGATTGTGACCGAGATGCTTGATTCGGATATTCGCTCGACACCAGGAGCTAGCTGGGACCCGACACGGGTAATCGCAGAATTGGTTGCGAAACGAACAGAAGTCCCCTTCGCGATCTCAGTCGACAAGCCGCAATTGGGTCGCTCGCAAGACCAAGGTTGCGCGGTCACTACTTTCGAATATTTGATTTCCAATCTTGAGGACTACCAATCGCAGGAAGCAGTCGAGTCAGATAAAGACTCTGCATTAGCTATCCGGTTCGTCCAATGGCTGGAACATTGGCAGGCCGCGCTTGGATCGCGGACCTATCCGTCCCGTCCATTCTGGTGGCGTCGTCCCTGAATCGGGTCCGATGACCGCCCGCCCGGAAATAACTAGTTGAGCAACACCCGCAGCGAAGTGTTGCCTAAGTAGCAATTTCCGGCTTGGCGATGATCCTCCCGCAAGCGCAAAACGGATATAATCCGCAACGATGCTTCCACACAATGCGCGAAATCGCAGGCCATCAATTGGGCGCGGGTTGGGGTTTGCCGCACTCTTACTGTTTCCGCTCCAGGCGAATGCTGATGCAGGTATACCGATGCTCCCGTTCGCCTACCCTGTCATCCTCGTCTTCCTGATCCCTGTCATAGCGATCGAAGCCATTTATCTTCGCGCAAGACTCAAGACGGACTGGGGCGTCACCTTGGCCGCCACCGCAAAAGCAAATGTCGTGACTATGCTGCTCGGCTATCCTCTTGCCTGGCTACTGTTTCTTGGGATTGAACTCGTGCTCTGGCTTACGCTGGCGGTCACAGGAGTTGGTGACCGTTTGCAATGGGCTCCCGGACATGCCATTGCAAAGATGGTTATCGTGGCAACCAGTGCTGCGTGGATGGGGCCTGTAGAAGAGCGGTGGGCAATCCCATTCGCATTCGTTGTTCTGTTGATTCCGTCCTTCATTCTTTCGGGATTTGTCGAGTCTCGATTGCTAGAACGCAAAGGCTGGCTGCATTGTGATTCTCCCTGTTCATTGGCCGTGTGGCAGGCCAACGCACTTTCCTACCTCTTTCTCGCGATTGTCGGTTGCATAGCCCTATGGAGTTTCCTGGGACGGTCCAAGCTTTAGTCGATGCGGATCGTGGATGTATCACTGCCTATGAGGAAGTAGAAGTGCGCCAGATCACAGCAACTTCCCAATCGGCCACAATCCTCTCAGAGACTGCTAAGAAGCGAGTTAACGCTGCTGCTATCATTCACGGCATGCGGACTGTAGGCGTTACAAGTGCTGTTAATCGTACGACGGTGGCATGCGTGTTTGGGATCGCGTTTGCGATAGGCTTTGCCCAGCAGCAGACGACGACTACACCGCAGTTGAAGCCGATGCCACAGGACCTGGCGGCTGATTCGTACGAGATCTACTCGCAGCTGCTGCCGGGTAATCAGGTCGAATGGAGTAATGCGCGGCGCACACAGTGGCTGGTGGAAGACACGACAAAGGCCGCGCCGCCCGACAGCCCTTGTGCGACTGGCGGCATGATGAACCCTCACAAGGCTATTCAGGCGCCGCAGCCACGGCAGACGGAGTTTGACGAGGTTCTGGCCGATTTCGACGCGCATTGTCATGATCGATATCCACTCGATGCAGCGAAACTTCGTGTCGAATTGCCTGTTCGATTGCTCGATGAGGAAGCCCGACAGCGTTACGTGCGTGGTGTCTCGGGTTACATGCCTCCGAAGAACAACATCATGCAAGCGCCCCCAACGCCAGATGAGTTCAAAGGCGCAGCTGGCATGCATAGCTTCACGGCAGTTTACTTCAACCGCGCGCACACCTTGGCGATGACAGAAATCGGCATGTACTGCGGAGGCCTTTGCGGAAACTGGCGTTGGGTTGTGCTGGAGCGCATCAACGGGCAGTGGCAGATCTTGCCGTGGGTACGCCTGGTGACGTTTTCCTAACAAGTGGCACCTTCGCTGCCACTCGCGGTGCCTTCGCTGTTGTAGGGGCCGCAGGATTTGACATCTGTTCACGATCAGAATTCGGCTTCGTTTTCGGGGTTTGCACCGAAAGAGCCTTGCTGAGATCTCCCATCCATCCTTATCGTTTTCTGACATGCATCTCTGTCGTGGGCGTTGCTGTGTGGGAGCGCCGATGTCGAGTATTGCGGTAGTATCACCGCCGATGGGGAACTTTGGCGAACCTTCCCTTTTCCTGCCCAGCCCGGCTGGTGGGCCGTGCTCCGTTCTCACCCGAAACTTCCCCATAGTCCACGACTCGGGCGGAACCGCCGCTTTCTGAAATAACGATGGGGACAGTGCCTAACTTGAACGGTGCTCCAGCCGGGCGGTTGCCATTCTCCATCCAAATTGAAGCGTCCTCCAAATGAGAAGACCGAACCACCAGAGATAGGCCAACATCGCAATCAACGCAGGCAGCTTCGCCAAGCCGTCAACGACAGGAATCAAAGCGATAGCGCCCGCAAAAACCGCGCAGCCGGTGATGAAGGAACTAGGATCACCCCACCATTTCTGGGTTCGTGCAAGAGGGAATCCGCCCATGAGGAACCACTGAATGGCGATGAACAGGCACAGACCAGCATCGATCTTCTGCTGCGTCTCCATCCACCACGGCGTTGGTGGCCAAGTCATCTTTCCGCGTAGTCTCCCCGCAAGCGACCAATTCGGGGGGCAATCGTCCCGCCACCCGGCTAACGCCACAGACGGCATATCGATTGATTGCGCGACAACGACTTGTACTGGGTAATGTCCCCACACTGTGCAGGGATCAAAGGCGACTGCTTCTTTGGCTTGCTCAGGGCTGGCCTCGTGAGGGTCTGGTGTTGGGGGTTCAGGCGGCCTCGGAGCAACCTTTCTGTCCGCTCTCGCCATGATCTGTTCTTGAGTGAACGCGGCCTTCTGATCCCTAGCCTCCATCATCAAGACCATGGGCACCGCCATCGCCAGATTGATCCCAGCCAGCAGAAGTCCTTGCCGCCAGTTCATGGCTGCAAGACTACCAGAAGCGATTGCTTGCGAATTACCGTCGATGGTGAAGTTTGGCGGGACGTGATCTGGCTCACGGTTGGGGAAGAGTTGTCCACGAACCGCCCGCAACCCCTTGCTGAACTCAAAATCACGCGATCATCATGTCGAAATCAATACTGGCACCTAGTGCGGCAATCATCTCCGTTTGGCTGCTAGACAGACCCACGTAGGGCATTCGATCCATGTGATAAACGAAAATTATTTTCACGTCCTCGCTGACAGCCAGTTCCCTGATCTGGTGACGGGCTGCGCATATCTTGTTCAGGAACTCGGTAATGAACGATGGTTGTAAATCCTCGATGACATCCGTGGGACCGAGCTCAAGTTCGGCGCGAATCCAATACTCGTGAACGTCGAACTCTGGCCGCCGAAACACTCCCGTCTTCGTCGGAGTGCCGCGTAGTCGGGTCGATGTTGGCGCAAGACCAACGCGCCCGCTGATCGCTTCCGGGGGTGTTGCCACGCTGGAAATTACCAGCGAAATTGAGAGGTAGTTCTTCATCGGTGTCTACTCACGAAGTTTGTATTTTATCCCGATCACCGGAGTTGTGCCCGAGTCACCGCCTATGGGGAAGTTTGGATGGCCGGGCCGGGCCGGGTGATTTGGCTCACCCCGAAACTACTGGCATGGTCCGCCGCCTTAACCTCCTCTGAGGTATAAGGGGAGAACAGGAGGCGTCCCATGGAAATTCACACAATCGGCATTGATCTTGGCAAGACAGTCTTTCACCTGGTCGGACTTGATGCTCGCGGCGAAGTTGTCGTTCGCAAGAAGTGTTCACGCGATCAGATTCTCCGTTTCACAGCGAACCTGCAAGTGTCAGTGATCGGCATGGAAGCCTGCGGAGGAGCGCACTTTCTGGCTCGGGCCCTGCGCGAACAGGGGCATGATGCAAGGCTGATTCCGGCCAAGTATGTGAAGCCTTACGTGAAGACCAACAAGAACGACTACATAGATGCGGAAGCTATCGCGGAAGCGGTTGGTCGTGCGAGGATGCGCTTCGTGCCCATCAAAACGGATGACCAGCTCGATCTGCAGTCACTTCACCGGGTGCGCGAACGCTGGGTATCGGCTCGCACGGCGGTGATCAA
>PLXP01000017.1 GCA_003151435.1 Acidobacteriaceae bacterium | reverse complement strand
CTCACTGATGTTGGCACAGAGGGACGGCGTTATTGTGCTCGACATCATGCGAACTGTAGATGAGCGTGACAGGCCCATGGCGTGCAGCCTCGATAATTGACTGCCATGCATCCGGGTTGGCCCGAAGTTCTGCTTGGTAGCGCCTGCAAAATTCATCCCACTTGGCTGGGTCATGACTGAACCACTTCCGCAGTTCTGTACTCGGGCCCACGTCTTTGAGCCAATCCTTGATCTCCAAGGAAGTCTTCGCCACCCCTCTCGGCCACAATCGTTCGACAAGCAATCGAGTTCCGTCTGAGTTGCTGACGGGGTCATATACGCGTTTTATGCGGATCATCGGTATCCTTGTGCTCTCTATTTGCTCACTACGAATCGTACTTTGGAAATAGTTCAACCGTACCCCTGACAGAAACAGGCGTCATATTGAGGGAGGGGAGGCGCTTCCGTAGACTATTTCTGCCAGTCGAACGAAAAAGATGACCGCGGTGAGACAGCGGAACCCGTGCTGCGCCGTTGGTCACTGGCATCCTGAATAAGAGGGAAAGAGTTGCCGCAAAGGAGTGTGAGGTGCGATCCATGCGGAGATGATGGAAGCCAATTGAGTTGTCGCGGCGATGCGGGTAGGTGGAGTGCTTGCACACTCTGCTCTGGCGATCGACATGATGAAGGACGGAGACAAGGCGAAGGACTTAGCCGCGTTACGGGTCTTTGTGCCGCCTCAAACAACTTTGCTCTATCGTGTCCACTCCGGCACATGAGATTTCACGATGCATCTTTGTTGCGGTTAACAAAGCTGGCTAGTCGCAGGTTACGATGATTGATCTTTCAAGATTCGAAGTATGGTTTGTCCCCGGCGCCCAGTTACTTTATGGCGAAGTGACATTGGGAAAAGTGACCGATCACGCGCGTGAGATGGTGAACGCGCTTTCATCAGCTCCTGGCATGCCAGTCAAAATAGTGTGCCAACCAGTGATGGTGACAGCCGAGTCAATCTTGGAGCTGTGTCTGGAAGCAAACCGCTCCAGGAACTGCATTGGGATCATCACCTGGATGCACACGTTGTCTCCTGCTCAGATGTGGATTCCTGGCCTCCTTGCTTTGCGAGAACCATTGGCCCATCTGCACACTCAATTCAATCGCGATCTGCCATGGTCCACGATCGACATGGATTTCATGAACCTGAACCAGTCGGCCCACGGTGATCGTGAGTTCGGATTCATTGGAAGTCGCTTGCGCATCAATCGCAAGGTGATCGCCGGATTTTGGCAGGATCAGGATGTACAGGACCAGCTCGCCACATGGACACGAGCCGCGTGCGCGTGGCACGACGCGCAGTCGCTTAAAATCGCTCGCTTTGGCGACAACATGCGCGAAGTAGCAGTGACAGAAGGCGACAAAGTGGCAGCAAAGATCCGACTGGGCTATTCGGTTCTTGGCTATGGTGTAGGAGATCTTGTCGATCGTGTCCAAGAGGTGCCCGATCATGACGTCGATCGCATGTTGTCTGAATATGAAGCCTCCTATATTCTTTCGGAACCGCTGCGACCGAAAGGCAAACAGCGTGAGGCGCTCCGCGATGCTGCGCGAATCGAGATTGGCCTACGGCACTTCCTTGACCAGGGCGGATTCCACGCGTTCACCGACAACTTCCAGACGCTCCATGGTCTAACTCAACTGCCTGGGGTAGCCACCGATGGAGTGCAAGCGATGATCGAGGTGAAGCGCACATACGACACAGTTGAAGTTGAGGACGGAATCCGATTTTTGTTGACCGATTGTGGCCAGGAGGGATTGGGAAGGATGAGTTGAAAATGGATACTTGGCTTAAGAATGTGGTTCAGCACGGAACTGCGAAAGTGGTTTTGGGCACGATCCAACCAAGTGGAGTGAATTCCGCCTGCGTCATTTTTCTGAACTCAAGACAAATCCGAACGGCTAGCGGCCTATTGTCGAAGCCGAAGGGAGAAGCGCGGTGACCTTGCTTTATCGAGCGAACGACCAAACACACAACAACGCGCTGCATTTTGTGAATTCTTGAAAGCTCATTTGGTCAGCGGGAAATGAACGACACGTGGTCCCGTAGCCTCACGCGTGCTATGAGATAAGGTTCGCCAGTAGCCATGAAGCGGGAGCTTGCACAATGAGCAATATCGTGTCACGATATACATATGGGCAACCAACCCGCGACGCCTGGTCCGGACTTACTTCTCAAGACATTAGCTGAGTTTCGTTATGAACTGCGACGCTTTTTGCTCTTTAGCGAATGCGCAGCTCTGGAAGCAGGATTGCAGCCTCAGCAGCATCAACTTCTTCTCCAGGTGGCAGGCGCCCCTGAGAATATGGCTGTAACGATTGCGTATGCGGCCGAGCGGCTTGGGCTCAAACACAATAGTGCTGTGGAACTTGTCGACCGCTCAGTGCGCGAAGGACTGCTGGAACGTACGGCCGACGTGAATGACAAGAGGCGAGCGATTTTGCGTGTCACTCGCAAAGGTAAACTCGTTCTTGGCCGACTCGCTGGGAGCCATGCAGAGGAGTTAAATGAGCTGGCTCCCCGGCTGACAGGGGCGTTGAAGCACATCTCATTCAATGCGCACAGATCAAACAACGTGGAGGCTCGATGAAGTCGCGCCCATCTGCATTACGCGACTTCACAGTAGATCGCCGAGTGTGGCTGCTGTCCGCTGTGGCGCTACTTATTGGCGCAGGTGGTGCGGCCTTGGCTGTGCTCTTATTGCGAGCCATTGCATTGGCAACGAATGCCTTCTACTACCATAGGTTAAGTCTGGCCATGGTGGGGCCGGCGGGGTCGACGCTTTCACCATGGATCATGCCGCTGGTTCCGATCATTGGCGGATTGCTGGTGGGGNNGGTCCATTTGGCGCGGAAGGACCGATCATCATGACCGGCGGAGCCTTCGGATCGCTGGTCGCACAGTGGCTGCACCTAACCGATGCCGAGCGAACCACGCTGTTGGTGGCTGGCGCGGCTGCGGGCATGTCGGCCACATTTGCCGCTCCCATCGCTGCAATTCTAATTGCGGTCGAGTTGCTGCTTTTTGAGTGGCGGCCACGCTCACTTGTGCCGGTCGCGGTGGCAAGTGTTGTCGCCGCTGCGTTGCGCGTCAGCTGGCTCGGGCCAGGTCCACTCTTCCCCGTTGATCTCCATTCGACCATTCCATTGGGACGCACGTTGCTTCTGGCCGCTCCACTTGGCATGCTCGTGGGTCTTGCTTCGGCTGGCCTTAGCCGTTTGATGTATAGCTTTGAAGATGGATTTGAGCATGTCTGTGGCCGGTTGGGAGTGCACTGGATGTGGTGGCCCGCAATTGGCGGCATCGGCATCGGCGTGGGCGGCTTCTTTTTCCCACGTGGCTTGGGCGTCGGATACGACAATATCGCGGAGCTGCTGCGCGGGAATGCTCCAGTCGCGCTGCTGCTTGGATTGCTTGTTGCCAAGTCGTTGATGTGGGCATTTTCGCTCAGTTCGGGAACTTCGGGTGGAGTGCTCGCACCTCTGTTGATGATTGGTGCTGCGTTGGGTGAATCGGTGGCACGGCTGGCACACATGCCGATAGAGACACAAGCGCTCTGGGCTTTGATGGGGATGGGAGCGATGCTGTCGGGTGCTCTGGGCGTTCCGCTTACTGCGATCCTTTTTTCGCTTGAGTTAACCCATGCCCTGCCAGCGCTGTTGCCGCTGGCACTCGCATGTACAGCTTCGTACCTGGTGACCTCGCTTATCATGCCCCGATCGATTTTGACAGAGAAACTGAGTCGCCGCGGATACCACTTGTCGCGTGAGTATGGCGTCGACCCGCTGGAAATGGTGAGTGTCGCGGACGTGATGACGGAAGTGTCTCAGAAAGCTGAGACTGAAGAGTCAAGCGACATTCCGGAGACAATACCCGAGGTTCTTGCATACACGGATGAGACCTGCAGAGCGGTGGCGGAAGAAATGGCGACCACCGGAGTCACAAGCATGCTCGTGGTGGATCGGGAAACGGGTCGGCTTTGCGGGAGTATCTCCGCACAGGAACTGTTGACTGGACGAAAGCGTCATGTCGACCGGGAGTTGGAGAGAAGCAGTACATTCCGTTCCGGATGAGGACGCAAGAATTGATTGGGCAGCTTCAGTTTGATTGTGTAGCTGCAGGCAGTCTGGATCGACGGGATTGAAAGGAATGCGGTG
>PLXP01000163.1 GCA_003151435.1 Acidobacteriaceae bacterium | reverse complement strand
CTGCCGGCCTACATCGTGACCGAGGACCTGATTGAGTATCACTGGCTGGGCGATCCGGCACCTCGGATCTTCCAACTCGGTCTTCCGGGTTCACTTACCCAGCAGTACGTGGCGGTGAAGTTTGGCGCTCCGGTGGTGAAGGGCGCTAACTACGCGCATTACCAGGTGCTGGTAGACCGGTAAGTCGTGGTTCGCGAGTCAGCGAGTTAGCACAAGGGGCTCCCACGGGAGCTCCTTGTGTTAGCGAGTTAGAAAGTCAGCCCAATCCGCGATCGTTCAACAGGATTGGCTGACGATGGATCGGTTTGGATTACAGGCGGGCGGGAATTGCCGAGGGAGTGATCCGACCGCTCGAAGGTGACCGGAAGAGAGAAGGGTGTGGTATGGCATATCTGCAGCCAGCGGATTACCCGAACTATGGATTGCCGGCTGGAACAACGGCGGACTGGATTACAGCCGCTACGGCACTCATCAACAGCTACTGCAGGCGGCCGGACCTGAATGTCGTTCAGTACACGGAGCGCTTGAGAGTTACAAGCGGATCGCAGGCGGCGCGGCTGAGTTATCTGCCGCTGGCTCCGTTGGGGGACGCGACGACGCCAATTGTGAGCATCGAGGGCCGATACGCGAAACCGCGACGCGGAGAGATGGCGAACGACGCTCTGTTCGAGATGGCTTGGGCGTTTGCGCTGCCGGGTCAGTGGACCGCGATCGATCCTGCTTCTATGGACTGTGATGCGGATACGGGAGAACTGACCTTGCCGTGGAATGTGCTGGGTCTACCGTACAACGAAGTGATGGTTACGTACACGGCGGGGCTGTCGACGATCGGCGATGACGTGAAAACGGCATGCGCGCAGATTGTGCGTAATGCGCAGTCCACGCCCGCACTCAACGCCAGCAAAACGAAGATCGACACGATGCAAATGCAGTACTTCTCGAGTTCGCTGGTGGACGAGACGGTGCAGGCCTGGCTGCGTCCCTATGTTGCGAACAGGCTGGGGTGAGCGATGAGCGATACTGCACCGCGCAACTCGAGTGGAGCGCCGCAGATGCTGGCTGATGCGCTGTTGCGCAGTGTGGCTGGAACGACGGCGCAGCTGCGGGTAACGGGGACCAACACAGACACGAACATGTCGGAACTGGGTTTGGTGGCGACGACCTTTGCAGAGATCGTAGTGAGCCCGGTAGTGATGCGCAAGCTGCGGCCGATGTGGCAACAGGATGGCGGATCAAAGTGGGAGCTGCTGGTGTCAGCGAGCGCAGTGGAGCAGCAGGTGAGAGCGCTGGATCTGACTTCTGCCCAGTCGCTCTTCGCGATGACTTTGGCAGTTACGGTGGCTGACCAGGATTATCTGATCGAGTCAGTCGCTTCAAACGAAGCCTTCGGACAGCTGTATCTCTACAGGCTGCTGTTGCGCGAGGCGCGTCAACAGGCGGTGTAATGGCAAGAACCTTTGTTGGCCTCACATGGTTCAGTGCTTCAGGAGTAAATCTCCATGCAGAATGCAAAAGACTCGTTTTACATGGCGCTGCGGTCGCGGCTGGCAGCGCTGAATCCGGAGCGCACGATCATGCTGCGCGGTGCGGTGCGGCCGGGGATTCTGGTGGAGGAGGCCGAGGCACCATTCAGCCAGACTCCCAGCGATGTGTTCATCCTGCGCTGGTCGGGGTTGGGTGTCGATGTTGATCTGGGCTCCACGATGGTCGCAGAGGAATGCGAGATTGTCTACCAGACATGCGGGTGTCAGAGCTTTGGTGGACTGGATCGCGGCAGGTTGCTGAGTGCAATGGATGAAGAACTGGTCGCAATACTTCAACCTTTCTTCACCCCGAAACTCAGTTTTACGGCGACTCCACCGGCAGCGATGCTGACACAGGTGTTCTGGGATGAGCCTGCGTTTGCGCCGGTGGTGAGCCAGCAGCGCGACCGACTGAGCCGTTCCGCAAAGGTAATGGTCTACAGCTACCAGGAACAGGGTGAGTGAATGGCTGCGACTTTTTTTTCGGCTGCCGCACCAGTGGCGCGGCGGATTCGAGCGTATTTCGCGCCCGTGAATCGGGCGGCGCAGGTGCCGGTGTTGTTTGATGCGGCGGAGCGGGGCGGGTTCAGCCTGGATGCACCGCCGGCCCCATGGATCAGCCTGGGATGGATCCAGGGATTTACACGCAAGACGGGAAGCACGAGCGCCGCGGTGATGACTGGCATTCCCGCGGCCGCGCAGGAGCAGGTGCGCGAGAGCCTTGCGGCGCAGGTGAGCTTTCAATTCCTGAGTTGGACGAAGCTGACGATGGCGCTTGCAACAGGTTCGCAGCATATGAACCTGCTGGCTCCAGCAAGTGGCGCGGCAATGGCCGCAGATGGAGCGCACGCCGGAGCCGCCGTTTCCGTGCAGAGTGGATCGACCGCTACGTCGATTTGTCTGGCAGCGAACGATGCGGCAAAGTTCGGGGCCGGATCGATGATTGCGGTGGACGCGGACTACGCAGGGCAAGCAGGTTTTGTCGGCTTACCGGTTTCGGGTGCTTATGTGCGGCAGGCGCTAACGGACGTCGATTACATCCGGCGCGTGACGTTCAACGTCGCCTTGGTGGCCCAGGTATCTTCGGGCGTGCTCGCTTTGGCGGAGCCTTTGCCGGGCGGGGTTCCGGCGCCCGATGCGAAGGTCCAGACGGTAAGCGGGTTCGTGGATCGTGAAGGCGGCAGCTTCTACCAGGAATGGTCGGCGCTCTTTGTGATGGAAGGCAGCCAGGGGGAGCGAATCTATTTTCACTATCCGCGGCTTCAAACCATGGCCGGCGCTGAAGAGGCGGCGATTCCGCTGGCGGGCAAAGATAAGAGCGGACTGCGTCGCGTGCTGCTTGAAGGGAGGTTTGTTGCGCTTCCAGTAACCGATCCACTGGATGGAGAACGGATCGTATGTTACCGCAGCTTCCTACCGGCTCCTAACTCCCTGGTGTAGAGAGCAGCGTCAACTTATTGCGTCGTGGTGAATCCCATTGCGGCGGCCAGATCAATTCGTCGTAATGGACGGCTTCTCACGGCCGCCCCCAGGTTGCAGCATTGCTTGTGGCAATTGACGCACAGCAGGGCAGAGAGTCACGATGAAGATTACGATTCAGGGGCAGGACTATACGCCAGCGCTGGACGCGGCACATCCGCTGACCATTGAACGGACGCTGAATGAACCGACCTTGTGCCGGCTGTGGCTGAGCTTGCCGGCCGATGGCAGCCTAACCACGCCTTTGCGGAACCAATCGCTCGCGGTGTCAGGTGACGATGGCACAACTTACTTTACCGGGTACCTGGCTTTGAGCCCGCTGCCCGAGTATGCGGGTATGGCATTAGAAGGGCCGCGTTATCGGCTTGCCATGCAGGCGGTGAGCGACGAGATCCTCCTGGACCAACTTCCAATGGCGCCGAGCAAGGGAGTTAGCGGCAGAACCGCTGGAAGCCTAATTGCCGCGCTGGTAGCACATACAGGATCGGCTGCACTGTCGACGCAGGAGTTATCTCTGCAGTCGATGATCGGCAACTTCGCGCCGGTTGCAGGAGCGCCGTGGAGCAGGAGCGCCGGACAGGTGGCGAGCCAGGTGCGTGCCGCGTATCGGGCGATCAACGGATCTTTGACGCTCCAACAGATTCCAGTCACGGTGCACCCACTGAGCGAGACCGATGGCAGCCTGAGCCTTGCAAGCCTTTCATTCACGGGCAGTGGCAAACGTGCGTTGGCGAACGATGTGACGGTCTACGGCGAACACGAGCCGGTTGCGTACGCGACGGAATACTTTGCCGGCGATGGAGTCACCACGCAGTTCTATCTTGCAGCCGCTCCATTCTCCACACCCGCATCCAAGACGAAGATCCTTGCTGAACTTTTCAACGAGCCCGCGATCGACCCCACGGTTTGGGCAACTTCGGGCGGAGCCGGTTGTTTTGCGTTGGGAGCGGGTGGCCTGGTGATAAACGGCGGCAACGGCGTCGACGGCGGAACGCTGCTTACATTGATCGATACGGTCGAGATGGGTGGGACGCTCCTGTTGGAGGCGGTGGGAGTTACGCTTGCGGCGGGTAGCGCCGGCATCCTTGCCGGAATGTTTGAGGGCGCTGAACAGCTTGGTGGGTGTGTGGCTGGATTTCAGGCGACTTCGCAGCAAGTTAGCGGAGCAGTTAGCCTGCAGCCGGTGGTTCAGGGAACGCCGACCGGGGCTTGTTATGCGGTGAATCCGGCGAACCAATATACGCTTCGGGTCAGGGTGCATTGCCCCGAGAGCGTGCGGGCTACGGCGACTTATCGTTCCTATAGCGACAGCGGGCCTCTTGAACGCGGAGGACAGACGAGTTCGGGTTCGGGTAATCTTCAGTTTGAGATTCAAGAGTGCGTCGATGGAGTTGCGGGGATGCCTGTGACGCTGTATGACGGCACGGTCGCGAGTCTCTCCGCTAGCTGCCAGGTGATTGCGGCAAGCAGCGTCAACCTGTTGGGAACCATGCGGGCCCTGAACCTGACCCATCTAGGGTCGGGATGGGTGGTAAGCACGCCGGTCAATGGCACTGCGCGTACGCAGCGGATAGGCACCTCGTCAGAAGCGGGGGAGTGCTACCTGGAGAGTTCAGGGAAGTTGGTGTTCAATGCCGGTTCTGTGCCCCCGGCAGGGGAGCAGATCGCGGTGAGTTATCGAACCTCAGGCAGGTCGGTCGGACGGGCGGTGAATGCGGCCAGCCAGGCTGCGCTTGTGCAGGCCGGGACGCCTTCAGTTGCAACATGGATCGGCTCTATAACCAACCCGCCCGCGCGGACTTCGGCTGACTGCCGCAATGCGGCCATGACGATGGCGCAGGCCTCGGCGAGCGTGAGCGCGCTGTGGAGCGGAACTTACAAAGGGACACGGCTCAGTTTCGACACCGATGTTTGGCCGGGAGACGCGCTGCTGCTGAATGCGCCGTCGAACGGGTTGAACACCCAGGTGGTGGTGCGAACCGTGAAGCTGAGTTATCGCGCGAGTTATCCAGACATGGTGGACTATGTTATTGCATTTGCGAACGACTGGGCGGATGATCTGGCAATCAAGACCAGTACCGCGGTGCCGGCTGATGCGTGGTTGCCGGCACCCGTCGCCCCCACCGTTCTTCCCAATCTCACCGGGCTTACGATAACCGCTTTGGGTGGCTCCTCGATCACTGTCAATGCAGGCGTGGCGCCGCCCGCGGGGGGCGGCTTTGAGGTGCGCCGATGGGACTTTGCCTTTATGCCCGGAGAGGATCCGGGTCTGGTGACACGCGGCTCTCAGGCGACCATGACTTTCGCTCGGGAATCAGCCAACGACCGGTTTTACATAAGAATGTATGACGGCTCTCAGCCGCCGAATTATTCAGAGTTTTCAACGGCGCTGTTCATCAACATGCCGCTCGGGTCTTGAGCGGTTACTTGAGGACAGCGGGTGGACAGATGGAGTCCGGCGGATGCGGATGATGAATGAATTTGAAGCGCAGGTGTTAAGCGACCTCAGCGTGCTGAAGACGCAGATGAATGGGCTGATGGGCGACGGCAATGGGGGCCGGATCGCTGAACTGGAGCGGCGCCTGGAGCGGCACGAACAGAACTGGCAGCGGGCCAAGGGCTTTCTGGCAGCAGTAAGTGTGCTGTTTGCAGTGGTCGAGGTGGCGGTGGAGGCATGGCACCGGCACTGATCCTCTTGCTTCATGGCGGGCGGGATGGGGAGGGCAGGATAGGTAACCTCGTGGTTGCGGCAGCACGACACTCGTATAATCACACCATGAACGGACAGCCGTTGGTCGGCGTGGTAATGGGCAGCAAGAGCGATTACGAGGTGCTCTCGGCTGCCGTTGAGATTTTGCGCGTGTTGAAGATTCCCCATGAAGCACGGGTGGTGAGCGCTCATCGGACGCCCGACTTGCTCTTCAAATATGCTGAGACGGCAAAAGAACGTGGATTGCGGGCCATTATCGCTGGAGCCGGCGGCGCTGCGCACCTGCCCGGCATGCTGGCGGCCAAGACGCTGGTTCCGGTGTTCGGCGTGCCAGTGGCGGCTACGCAACTGAATGGCCTGGATTCGCTTCTCTCGATTGTGCAGATGCCCAAGGGCGTTCCAGTGGGCACATTGGCGATTGGGAAGCCGGGAGCGGCGAATGCCGCATTGCTGGCCGCGGAAGTGCTGGCGACCACGGATGAGGCGCTTTACGAACGGCTGGCCGCGTGGCGCGCCGCACGCACGCAGGAAGTGCTCGAGCAGACATTGGAGCAGGAGCTGCCCGGTTGAGCGCAATTCCAGAGTCTTCGCAAAAGGCTAGTGCTTCGATCGTTCGGCCCGGCGGGCTGCTGGCCATCCTGGGCGGCGGGCAGTTGGGGCGGATGACGGCGATGGCTGCGCGCACCATGGGATATCGCGTGCGCGTGATGGATCCCGAGCGATTGTGCCCGGCAAGCTTTGTGGTGGATGAAACCATCGTGGGCCGGTGGGATGACGTGGATGCCGCGCGAAGGCTTGCGTCCGGCGCCGATGCCGTGACTCTTGAGATTGAGCAGATTGGCGTGGATGCTCTCTCTGAGGTGGCCCGGCTTGCGCCGCTACGCCCCGGCGTGGAACCGATCCGCATCATCCAGGACAAGACTCTGCAAAAAGTGTGGCTCGCTGAGGCCGGCTTTCCCGTGGGGCCTTTTCGCGTGGTGCGCAGTGAGTCGGATCTGCGCGAAGCGGTTCTCGCGTTGGGCGGGCGCGTGTTTTTGAAGATCGGGCGTGGTGGCTATGACGGTCGCGGGCAGGCGCGGATCGGATTCGATTCAGATGCCACCGAAGACGAAATCCATGCCGCGTGGCAGAGCATCGGAGAACGCCCCTCGGTGGCGGAACAGGCTCTCGATCTCGACTTTGAGATCAGCGTGATGGCCGCGCGCAATCCCTCGGGCGAGGTGCGCAGTTATCCCGCGGCGCGCAATCATCATGAGAATCAGATCCTGGCGTGGAGCGTGCTTCCCGCTGGAATTTCACCGGAACTTGAGACGCGTGCGGAGGCGCTGGCAGCGGCGATCATCGCGCAGCTTGGAATCGAGGGGCTGCTCTGCGTGGAGATGTTTATCACGCGGCAAGGCGAGTTGCTGGTGAACGAACTGGCGCCGCGCCCGCACAACAGTTATCACCAGAGCGAACGCGGTTGCGTGACCAGCCAGTTCGAACAGGCCGTGCGCGCCGCCTGCAATCTGCCGCTGGGTGATACGGCTCTCATCACGCCTGCCGCGATTGTGAATCTGCTCGGGGATGTGTGGTTGGACGGTGAACCGAACTTCCCTGCGGCGCTGGCGGTTCCAGGCGTGCGGCTCCATCTGTATGAAAAGCTCACACCGCGCGCCGGCAGAAAGATGGGTCATCTGTCGGCGACCGGGGCCACCGCAGAAGAGGCGCTGGAGAGAGTGCTGGAGGCGAAGCGGCTGCTGTAAGGTCGATTATCCAGCTATCAGCAAGTGAACATTTGTGGGCTCCCACCCTTTTCGCAAACAGCGCGAAAAGGATGGGGCACGGGGCATTGGTGGTAGTGCTATGACTCGAAAAAACCTGCAAGGCGGCTTCGGTTAGACTTATTCCGCAGTCATCGCATATTTCTTGGGCCGGCGGTTGGCTTGGAGGATCTTCTTGCGAAGCCGCAGGGACTTGGGTGTGACTTCAACCACCTCATCCTCGGCCACAAACTCGATGGCCTGCTCCAGATTGAGGTTTCTGTAGGGAACCAGCCTTATCGCCTCATCGGCGCTCGAGGCGCGCATATTGGTCATATGCTTTTCGCGCACCACATTGACGTCGAGGTCGTTGTCGCGCGAGTGCTCGCCGACAATCATGCCCTCGTACACTTCCACGCCCGCTCCCAGAAAGAGGATGCCACGCTCCTGCAGGCCATTCAGCGAATAGGTCGTGGTCAGTCCTTGGCGATCAGCGATCAATGCCCCGGTGGGCCGCTGCGGAATCTCGCCTTGATAGGGAATGTAGCCGTCGAACAACGCATTCATCACGATGGTGCCGCGGGTTTCCGTCAGCATCTCGCTGCGCAGGCCGATAATGCCTCGGCTGGGTACGCGAAACTCCATGCGCACGCGGCCTGAGCCGTGATTGTGCATCTTGGTCATCTCGCCCTTGCGCGGGCCCAGCTTCTCGATCACAACGCCGACGTGCGCTTCGGGCACATCGATGGTCAGGCGTTCCACCGGCTCCATGCGCACATCGTCCACCATCTTGGTCACGATTTGCGGTCGCCCGGCCATCAGCTCAAATCCCTCGCGGCGCATCATTTCGATCAGGATCGCAAGTTGCAGTTCGCCACGGCCCAACACCTTGAAGCTGTCGGGCGAGCCGGTATCTTCCACGCGAATGCTCACATTGGTCAGCAGCTCTTTTTCCAAACGCTCGCGCAGATTGCGGCTAGTTACGTACTGGCCTTCGCGTCCCGCGAACGGTGAGTTGTTCACGCTGAATTGAATGGCGATGGTCGGCTCGTCGATGACGATCAGCGGCAGCGGCGAGGGGTTCTCGACACTTGTAATCGTTTCGCCGATTGTGATTCCCTCAATTCCCGCCACGGCTACGATGTCGCCCAAGGCAGTCTCGGTGGTCTCCGTTCGCTTGAGGCCGCTGAAGGTGAAGAGCTTGGTGATGCGCGTCTTCATCAGCGATCCATCGCGCTTTGAAATGATCACGTCGTCGCCGGCGTGCAGGGTTCCCTGAAAGACGCGGCAGATGGCGATGCGGCCGAAATAGTCGGAATAGTCGAGATTGGTGACCAGAATCTGCAAAGCGCCTTCCGGGTCACCGGAGGCTGCGGGAATGGTGCTCACGATGCTCTCGAACAGCGGCTGCAAATCCACGCCGGGCGTGGCCGGATCGGCGGTCGCAGTGCCCAGCTTGGCAACGGTGTAGAGCACCGGGAAATCCAACTGCGACTCGTCCGCGTCCAGGTCGATGAAAAGATCGTAAATTTCGTTCAGCACTTCCTGCGGGCGGGCGTCGGGGCGGTCAATCTTGTTGATCACCACGATGGGCGGCAGTTTGGCTTCGAGCGCCTTGGCCAGCACATAGCGGGTTTGCGGCAGCGGGCCCTCGGCCGCGTCCACCAGCAGCATCACGCCATCCACCATCTTCAGTGCGCGTTCCACTTCGCCGCCAAAGTCCGCGTGGCCCGGCGTATCGACGATATTGATCTTTCCGCCGGCAAAGTTGATGGCCGTGTTTTTGGCCAGAATGGTGATGCCGCGCTCGCGTTCCAACTCGTTCGAGTCCATCACCCGCTCTGCAACCTGCTCGTTGGCGCGGAACGTTCCCGACTGCCGAAGCATGGCGTCTACAAGGGTTGTCTTGCCGTGGT
Source organism: Acidobacteriaceae bacterium (assembly GCA_003151435.1). Lineage (GTDB taxonomy): Bacteria > Acidobacteriota > Terriglobia > Terriglobales > Acidobacteriaceae > Telmatobacter. The sequence goes on along the minus strand of PLXP01000163.1, from coordinate 41,218 downwards.
CAACATGGGCGATGATGGCGATATTGCGTATCGTCTGGGTCACAGGAGCGGTTTTTCCTTCTCTCGGGTTCGGCCAATTTTGGCCATGAGGTTCGTTGCGGGGTTAAAAAATACCAAATTGCCACACAGTGCGGCACTTTCCATTCTACCAGCAAGCTTGTCGAATGAGTTTTGGTGCACTTTCTTCGCCGCAGTTTCGATCAAAATCGAGAGTCCCAATGAACCGAACAGCCACGCATCACGTATCTTGAAAACATGCGGCGTTGGGTGTTGGTGGTTTCTATTGCGGTCTTTTTTTTCGAGGTTTCAACAGCACAGATCAACAGGCCTGCGGTCGTTCCGGCTGAACCGCCAAAGTTACAAGCGCCCACCGACTATCGGGTTCCGTTCATCGCCGAAGGGCTGCATCTCTCGGACTTTGCAGGCATGGAACCCCGGCCGCAATTGAAAGCCAATCTGCTCCAGATCACTGATTTCATTCAGAACACACCCCGCGACGGTCAGCCAGCCACGGAGAGGACCGAGGTCTGGCTGGGACACACAAAGACGGTCCTGTATGTGGTGTTCCTCTGCCACGATCATTCGCCGGGCGAGGTTCGCGGTCACTTGGCGCGCCGCGAAAATGTGCTGACCGACGACAATGTTTCGGTGCTGCTTGACCCCTTCCAGGATCGCCGTAAAGGAATCCTCTTCACCGTGAATCCGGCGGGTGTGCAAGCCGACGCAGCCTGGAGCGAAAACAACAATTCCGACTACAGCTACGACCAGGTTTGGGACTCGGAAGGGCGCGTGACTCGCGATGGTTGGATGGCTTTGCTCGCGATCCCGTTTCGCAGCTTGCGCTTTCGTCCCGCCGGCTCGGACTGGGGCGCGGTGTTCATGCGCAACCTTCCGCGCAACAGCGAGGTGGATTATTGGCCGCGCGTCGCGGCAAGCATCTCAGGTGTTCTCAGCCAGGAGGGAACCCTGCGCGGAATGGAGGGCATGACCGAATCGCATAATGTGCAATTGAATCCTTATGCGCTGGCTCAAAACGAGCGCACACTCAACAGGTTTGACCCGCTCAATCCCTACTTCAGCTCAAGACATCTTGAAGGCACGGCGGGTGGCGAAGCCAAGGCGATTCTCAAAGACAGTATCGTGTTCGATGGGACCATCAATCCTGACTTCAGCACCGTCGAGTCGGACCAGCCTCAGTTCACCGTGAACCAGCGATACCCGGTTTACTTTCCTGAACTTCGGCCCTTCTTTCTTGAGAATGCGAACTATTTTTTAACGCCGATTCTGTTGGTTTACACGCGCAACATTGTTCATCCGGAGTACGGTGCCCGCGTGACCGGAAAGATCGGCCACACCAATCTCGGAATGTTCGCCATCGACGATCGCGCTCCCGGCGAGACCGTCGTTCCCGGCGATCCTTTCTACAAAAAGCGGGCGAGCTTCGCGGTGGGGCGCGCTTCTCAGGATCTCGGCAAAGGATCGAGCATCGGCCTGATGTATACAGACGAAGAGTTCGGCCAGGGGTGGAATCGCATCGGGGGCATCGACTTCACGGCACGACTTGACGACAAGTGGACCGCGTTGGGGCAATGGGTAGAAAGCTCGACACAAGGCACCGTAGACAGCGGACCTAAGCCTACTTACTCCGCCGGACCTGCGAGTTACTTTGAGTTACAGCGTTCCGGGCACGCCTTTAACCTCGACTCGGTCAACAATGATTTCAGCACCGGCTTCCAAAGCCAGGTCGGATTCATCCAGACAACCAATATTCGCAGCGACCAGACGCACGCAACCTATCGGTGGTATCCAAAGCACAAGGCAATCCAGAGCTTTGGATTGGAAACGAACCAGAACCTGGCGTTCGATCATCAGGGAAACCGCGTCTATCACTACTCGACTTTTGACCCGTTCTTTCTTCTGATTCGAAACATTGTTCTAGCGCCGATCGGCGGCCAGAACTCCGACACGCTGGGGCAGCAGGATGGAACGCTCCTGACGCATAACCGGAACTTCACCGAAAACTTTGGCGGATTCGTTGCGCGCGGCGCGCCATTCCCTCAACTCAACTTCAATATTATCGCGCTGCGTGGCGGCAACGTGAACTACAACCCGGTGGCGGGGGCGGTTCCGTCGTTGCTGAACCAGCAGGACGTGCAGGCGCTGTTTACGTTGCAGCCCCTTCGTCAATTGACTGCCGACAACACGTACCTGTTGGACCGCGATCGGTCGGCAAAGGACGGCGCGTTTGTGTATGAGAGCCAGACCTTTCGCACCAAGATCAACTACCAGTTCACGCGGGCGTTTTCTGCGCGCGTGATTGTGGAGTACGACTCAACGCTGGCGAATCCAAGGGAAACGTCGCTGTTGCGGACAAAGCAGGTGGGCACGGAAGCGCTGTTAACGTGGCTGCCCCACCCCGGCACGGCAATTTACATCGGCTACAACAACGACTTGCAGAACCTCGGCAGGACGCTGTGCAATCGCGGACCAAACGGCGCATGCGACCCCAACAACACCGTCGATCCGCGGTCTTCGCAGTATCTTAACGACGGCCGCCAGATCTTCGTCAAAGCTTCTTACCTCTTTCGCTTCTAGGTCTCTGACCGCGTGATTTCGTGCCTTGCGATGGAGGGCTGTGGTATCCCACCCTAGGCGCAAAAACAAAGACGCGCCGAGGGTGGGGCACCCAGCATTGGTACAACATCAAGCGGTCATAGACCTGGGTCCGTCGACCCCTAAATTTTCGTCGTACTCATGAGGCTCGCCATTTCCCGGTTTCGCGAGTGAAGCTCCGTCAGTTAAACTTCTCCACAAATGCAAATCGCTTCTCACCACTGCGTGTATTCATCGGGTCGTTCTCTTCGAGTTAGTTCGACCCGCAGTTTTTTCGCTCTGCTCCCAGCCGCTTGCGCTCTGGCGTTTCTCTTCGCAGCCGCCGCGCAGCCTGCCCAGGCGCAGGCCAAGCCGAAGCTGCAGATTTACTCCATTGATGTAGAGGGCGGCCAGTCGACGCTGCTGGTTTCTCCCTACGGTGCGTCTCTGCTGGTCGATGCTGGATGGCCCGGCAACAATGGCCGCGACGCCGACCGGATCCAGGCCGCCATGCGCGATGCCGGCATCACAAAGATCGATCACATGCTGGTCACGCACTTCCACGTCGATCACGTGGGCGGAGTACCGGAGATCGCAAAGCGTGTGCCCATTGGCGAGTTCATCGACCACGGCGAGAATCGCGAAGACTCCGACATCACGCGCCACGATTACGCCGCGTACCTCAAGGCCATCCAGGGCAAGCCTCGCCGAATCGTTCATCCCGGCGAAACCATTACTGTTCCCGGCTTCAGCACCCTCATCCTCACCGCGGACGGCGTGCACATCGGGTTGGTTCCCGGCATAAGGCCCGCGCCCAACCGCTACTGCGCCTCCGAACCCAAGCCCGAGGCGGATCCGACGGAGAACGCCCGTTCCGTTGGCATCCTGGTGACGTTTGGGAAATTCCGCTTCCTCGATCTCGGCGACCTGACCAAGGCCAAGGAGATTGCGCTGGTGTGCCCCAACGATCCCATCGGGCACGTCGACCTCTACCTGGTCACGCATCATGGCTTCAACCTGTCGAGCTCGCGTGCCATCGTGGATGCGATTCACCCCCTTGTGGCCATCATGAATAACGGCGCCCACAAGGCCGGCAGTCCTGAGGCGTGGCAGACCATCCACGAGAGCCCGGGCCTCGAAGACCTCTACATGCTTCACACCGCCGAGGACTCCGACGCCGCGCATAACAGCCCCGCGGCTTCCATCGCCAATCCAAAGGGCGATGGCGACGGCGCGTATTTCAAGGTGGTTGCGTCGCCGGACGGGAGCTTCTCCGTCACCAACTCCCGCACCGGGACGACCAAGGAGTATCCACGCAAGTAGCGGCGCTAAACGCGAGCGGTCATCGCCTGGAGCGAATTCGCATGCAGTTCTTCCAGCGCGTCGCAGGCTGACCGCACGCCGTTTTCGATTTCCAGTTTCTCCGCGACGCTCTGTGCCCGGCGCGCAAACCGCGGTTCATCCAGCATGGCTTGCAGCTTGCGAGCCACGCGGAGGGGCGAGTAGTTGTCACGTCGGATGACACGCGCCACCTTCAGCCACTGCATGCGTCTCGCATTGTCGGGCTGGTCGTGGGAGTAGGGCACGACCAACATCGGTTTGCCCGCACTTAAGCATTGAGCGGTGGTACCCACGCCACCCTGATGCACCACCAGCGCCGCTCGCGGAAACAATGCGGAGTAGGGCGCGTATTCGGCCACGCAAATCGACTCTGGCAGCTTTTGCCTGGGCCGGTTGCGCGGGTCGCCGCCGATCAGCAGCACTGCCCGCACGCCCAACTTTATCGCCGCCCTCGCCGAGTACTCGTAAAAGCGGCCCGCGGCCAGCACCGCCGCTGAGCCCAGCGTGAACACCAGCGGCGGAGGACCGGCAGCCAGAAAACTTTCGAGGTGAGGAGGCAGCGCGGCGTTTCCGCCGTCGGCGTCGTAGAAGCAGAAGCCCGTGATCCGCGTATGCTCAGGCCAGTCCTTCTGCTCCTGCCCCAGCACCCGCGAGAATAGCGCCAGCACAAGGTGGGGAGAGTGCTTGGCATCAAACAGCGGATTCGCGCCCCTTGGCAGTCCCAGTTCGCGGCGCAGGTCATAGATGGGCTGCGGCCACTTGCGGCTCACAAACCGCGCCAGCCGCCTGATCGCCCGTCCCATGCCCGGCAGCGTCTTGTCGGCATGCGCCAGGCGCGGATACATGGGCAAAACCGGCGGATCAAACGCCGAAAAAAACGACAATGGCGCCAGCACATAACTGGCCCACGGAATGCCCGTCACCTCCGCCACCACCGGTCCCGCATAGTTCAACTCGCCGAGCAGCAGCAGGTCGGCGCGCGCAGGCACGGTCGCCGCATCGAGCAGATCGTCGTAGGTCTGGCGCAGCACGGGAAACAGAAAGTCGCGCAGCCCGTGCTCGGTTCCCTTTTTCACGTCGTAGACCATCTCTACCAGGATGCTGTTGGTTGGGTCGATATCAGGCCGGATGGCGTGAAACTCCAGGCCCAGCGGCACAATCTTAGGCTCATAGACGGCCGGAATCGCCATCACCGGTACATGCCCGCGCCGCTTGAGTTCGAGTGCAATAGCGATCAGGGGATTGATGTCGCCGAAGGTGCCGATGTTGGAGAGAACGATGCGCACAAGGGTATCCGTGCAGGCCTTAAGCCCGCAGGTATGAGGTTAATCCATCGAGTTCGGAGAACCGCGGAACTGTTCGTGCTTCTTTCCGTTTGGGAACGACATCCGAATGAAATCCCGATTAATTCCTCGAAGGCAAGCCAACGCAAAAGAGGCCGCCCTCGATGGAGGGCAGCCTCTCTTCACGCATGCAGATCGACACACGTCCGCGAATTACTTGCTGGTCTTTACTTTCGCTTCCAACTGCCGGGCGTCCGACCTCTTTGCCTTGCGCTCCTCGAACTGCTTGACGGATTTAGTGACCTGATCGCGCGCATAGGCCGCGTCATGCCAGCCCTTGATCTCGACGCGCTTGCCTTCCAGATCCTTGTATATCGAGAAGAAGTGCGTTATCTCTTTCAGCATGTGCGGATAAATATCCGTGTAGTTCCACACATTGGCGTAACGGGGATTGTTTTTGCCGACCGCCAGCACCTTCTCATCGAGAACGCCTTGGTCGAGCATCTCAAGGAGGCCAATGGGCCTTACCTCCTGCACGCAGCCGGGGAAGGTCGACGCCGGAACCAGCACCAGCACGTCGAGCGGGTCGCCGTCATCGCTCAAAGTGGATGGAATGAAGCCATAATCGCCCGGATAGTGCACCGGCGAGTGGAGATTTCGGTCGAGTTTGAAGACGTGCAGTTCCTTGTCATATTCAAACTTGTTGGTGCCGTCTTTGGGAATCTCGATCACCGCACGAAAAACTTCGGGGGCGCGGTCGCCGATCGGCAACTCCAGATAATTAACCATTCTCTTGCTCTCCTCACTTGATTGGGTGGCGCATCATGGGGTTTTGATGCATCGCGAACGACTAAAGCTATGTTGCCGCGGGCGGATCGAACTGGATCCAAGGTTGCGCGGAAATGACTGGAAGATTGCCAAACGGCCGGTCCCGCGCCTCCCATGTAGATTGAGATGCACCGGGCCGCCGCAGACCATCCGCCGGAACTACTATAATTACGGATAATGAAGGCGCATGTCTATGTCACGTTGAAGGCATCGGTCCTGGATCCACAGGGCCAGACCATCCAGAACGCCCTGCACAAGATCGGATTTGCGGACGTCGCCGGTGTGCGGCAGGGGAAATACTTCGCGGTCTCACTGGTCGATGGACTCACGGCCGAGGCTGCCAAGACGCAGGTGGAACGCATCGCCCGCGAGGTTCTGACCAACCCTGTAATCGAAGAGTTCACGTACCGCATTGAGGAATGAAGGGATTAAAGCGGGTCCATTCTCGCATGGGAACTCCTGCGCCGTTGGGTAAATGCCTGATCCGATCCTGTAATCACAGCCCCACGACGGCCCGTCCCTTAAAATCATTCCATGTGCGGAATCGTAGGCTATGTTGGTCCTAAGAAGGTCGTTCCTGTCATTATCGAGGGGCTAAGGCGCCTCGAATACCGCGGATACGATTCGGCGGGAATCGCGGTGGGCAGCCCCACCAGCGCCACCCTCCAGGTGTGCCGCGCTCCAGGCAAACTGCACAATCTTGAAGAGGTTCTCCGCGAGCATCCGCTGGAGGGCACGTACGGCATCGGCCACACACGCTGGGCCACCCACGGCCGTCCCACCGAGGAAAACGCCCATCCGCACCGCGACTGCACGGGACGTATCGTGGTGGTGCACAACGGCATCGTCGAAAACTACCTCGATCTGAAGCGCGAACTCACCGCGCAGGGTCACAAATTTGTGACCGAGACCGACACGGAAATCATCGCCCACCTCATTGAGCAGGTGCAGAAGGACGCCGAAGCGGCCGGCAAGCCGCTTTCGCTCGAAGCGGCGGTGCGGCTGGCCGTTAAGCGGCTCACGGGCGCCTTTGCCTTGGGAATTCTCTCGGCCGCGGAGCCGAACAAGATTGTGGCCGCGCGCTCGGGGCCGCCGGTGGTCATCGGCGTGGGCGAGGGCGAGTCCTTTGTGGCCTCCGACGTTCCCGGCATTCTGCATCACACACGCAATATTTATTTCCTGGCTGACGGCGATATGGCCATCCTCACAGCGGCCGGGGTCGAACTGACGGATTTCGAAGGCAATCCCATCCAACGCGAGCTCACCCGCATTCAGTGGGACCCCATCCAGGCGGAAAAGGGCGGCTACAAGCACTTCATGCTCAAGGAGATTTGGGAGCAGCCGCGAGCCATTCGCGACACCACGCTGGGCCGCGTTTCGCTGGATTCGGGCACGGTCTTTCTGGGCGAGATGGAGCTTGGCGATGAGGAACTGGCTGCCGCCACCAGCATCAATATCGCCGCCTGCGGCACCAGTTGGCACGCCGCGCTGGCGGGCAAGTACATGATCGAGCGGTTGGCGCGGTTGCCCGTGGATGTGGATTATGCCAGCGAGTACCGTTACCGCAACCCCATTCCCGACGCCAAGGCACTCGGGTTGCTGATCACGCAGTCCGGCGAGACGGCTGATACGCTGGCGGCGCAACGCGAGATGGTGGCGCTGGGATCGAAGACCGTCGCCATCTGCAACGTGGTCGGCGCCATGGTGGCACGCGAGGCGCACGGCGCCATTTACACCCACGCCGGCCCGGAAATCGGCGTCGCCTCAACCAAGGCTTTCACCGCGCAATTGACCGCGCTCTTCCTGCTGGCAATGAAGATGGGCCAACTACGTGGTTATCTTGACACCGCGCATTCGGTGGCGCTGATGGAAGAGCTCAGCCGAGTTCCCGGCAAGATAGAGGAAGTGCTGCGCGCAGGTTCGAGCCAGTGCGAGAAGCTGGCCAGGGATTTTTCTAACGCGCGCGATTTCCTCTACCTGGGCCGCGGCATTCATTTTCCCATCGCGCTTGAAGGCGCGCTGAAGCTGAAGGAAATCTCGTACATTCACGCCGAGGGCTACCCCGCCGGCGAAATGAAGCATGGGCCGAACGCTCTGATCGATGAAACTCTTCCGGTGGTGGTGCTGGTTACGCGCGACGAGTCTGACCCGGCATCAAAGCTGCGCTACGAGAAGACACTGTCCAACATCCAGGAAGTAACCGCGCGCTCGGGCCGCGTCATCGCCATCGCAACGCAGGGCGACACCACCATCGGCGGCCTGGTAGAGCAGGTCATCTTTATTCCGCCGGCCATTGAACTGCTGTCGCCGCTCATTGAGATTGTTCCGCTGCAACTGCTTGCGTATTACATTGCGGTGCGCCGGGGTTGCGACGTCGATCAGCCGAGGAACCTGGCGAAATCGGTGACGGTGGAGTAGCAGCTTCGCATGGGCAAACGGCTTTGGCTTTGAACAATATAGCTGGTAACAAAATCGAGGGCGACCTCAATCCTGAGAGGTCTAAGGAGCCTCTGCACAGCGCCCCATTTTGAGGAGCGATTACAGCGCGATGAAGTTTTGAATCCGTTCCTATCGAAATCACAGGCTAAATTGTGGCAAAGCGCGTGTTCACAGGGTTGTTTTGCATCTCTGGAGGTCGGAAATCGGCATCCAGAGCCACAAAACAACCCCATAAAACGCACGTCTTACTGCGACTTTGACCGCAATTTCGACGGGAACAGATTCAGAACTTGATCGCGCCGTAAAATCATGGGCTGTGCAGAGGCTCCCTAGGCAAAAGTTACGGTATTTTGAAATATATCCAAACTTCTTTGGTAAGTTTCCGGGTCAATGTTTTGGCGCTGGAGTCGCGGGTGACTCCGATTGGGGTGACTTTTCCTCTACATCGGAGGCTTCCGCAGGCAGGATGCGCATCTCCGCGCGGAAGACGTGGTAGGAGTGATAGACCGTGTCGTTGACCGAGGTGTTTTTGGCGAATGCCAAATCGGCCGGGGAGCAGTTGAAGTCGACGCAGCGAACGTCCTTCAAGTTGACTTGGTTCATGGCTCTGGAGATGGAAACGCTCTTGGTGGGGCAGAGGTACTGCTGCCCTGCAATCTCCACCGGGCCGTATTCCACCAGGATGTCTGCCCGGTAGATGGGGTGGTTGGGGGGAATATCGGTTTCAATCGTCAGGCGAAGGATGGCTCCGGTCTCTGGATCGACGGAGATTTCACCATGATAGGAAGGGAGAGTCTCATAGGTATGCCAGCTATTCGTGTTGGCAAAACAGCAATACTTGACGCTGTAATGGGATCGATCCTGCGGCACGGAATAGCGAAAGACTGCCAGCGTCCCCTTTCTGCCTTGCTCCCAATGTCCCCAGCCCATTTTGCCGTTGAAGATATCGGTGACGACGATCTGTAGCAGAGGACCGAAGACACCCCAGTTGTACAGGCCACGTTGGTGTTCGGGATGGCTCGCAGGCCCAACCACCACCTCTGCCCCCTTGCGATAGGTTACGGTTTCTCTCGTTGTATTGGTGAAGTGATAGGGCTTATCTTCCACCACCGCCACAATTCCAGTAAAACTGTCAACTTTCAGATTTTCAAAGTGTGCGGTGTTGCGGGTGACGATGAAGTTGGGCAGCCGGGGGATTGTCTGGCCAATGTAGTCCGTGGTTTTGCTGATGATTTCGCTCTGGGTGTGGCGATCGGGCGAGGCCAGTAGGGGGATTTCCGCCGCGGGAAGATTGTGAAAGGCGGAGGTGTCGGAGAGGACCAGCAGCGCCTGGCGGGACTTATCGCCGGGCAGGCTGGCCTGGAGTCTCTCCAGCCGCAACGTGCTGAGGCGCTCGGTCAGTTCCAGTTCGCCGAGTCGTTTGGCCAGAGCCTTGTCGGATTTTCCGTGCGCGGCGGCCAGCATCTGTTCCAACTGCGCAATCGTGGCCGGCTCATAGGCCAGCGCCGGAAGTGCAGAGGCGAAGAGGCACAGCAGAAGCAGTCGAACACATCGCATGGCCGTGTTCCTCTTGAAATGATTCATGGCTCCTGTTTCCGTGGGGCTCGATTTTGCGGTTGAGAGGATGAAGGTGAGTCTCCGGCCGGAGCGGAGGCGTCCGTGGGCAGGATGCGCGTCTCGGCGCGGAAGACGTGATAGGAGTTATAGACCGTGTCGCTGACCACGGTGTCTTTGGGGTGGACGTATTCGCTGGGTGTGCAGTGAAAGTCCGCGCAATTCTGTTCCTGAACCATGACCGGGACCGGGGCGCCGGAGATGGTAACGCTCCTGGTGGGGAAAATGTACTCTTTGCCTCCAAGCTCCACCGGGCCGTATTCCGCCAGAATGTCTGCCCGGTAGATGGGTTGGTCGGCAAGGATATCGGTTTGGATGGTCAGGCGAAGAATGGCTCCGGTCTCCGGATCGACGGCGATTTCGCCATGATAGGCAGTGAGAGTCTCGTAGACATTCCAGCCTACGCCGCCCGTAAAACAGCAAGACTGCACATCGTAGTTGGATTGATCCTGCGGCACGTCGTAGCGAAAAACGGCCAGGGTGCCCTTCCTGCCCTGCTCCCAGTGTCCCCAGTCTGTTTTGGCGGCGGAGATATCGTTGACCACGACCTCAAGCAGAGGACCAAAGACGCCCCAGTTGGAGATGCCGGAGGGAGGCGGGCGCTTGGGAGCGTTCGCAGGCGCATCCGTCACTTTTGCGCCGTCGCGATAAACCACCACCTCCGCGCCATTGCGATAGGTGACGGTTTCGCTGGTTTTCCCGGTGAGGCGAAAAGGCCGATCTTCCACCACCGCCAGCGCCACCGCAGGGAAGAATTGCGCACCCTGCTCCGCCTCGGTCATCGTCTTCGCTTGTTGTGTTTCCGCCGGCAACGTATGGTCGGAGCTGACCACTTTCAGATTGTCAAAGCGGGCGGTGTTGCGGGAGACGACGATGTCGATCTGACGGGGGAGTGCCTGGCGAATGTAGTCGGTGGTCTTGCTTAGGATCTTGCTCTGGGTGTCGCTGTCGGGCGCGGCAAGATGAGGGATCTCCGCGGCGGGAAGATCGTGAAAGACGGAATTGTCGGAGAGGACCAGCAGCGCTTGGCGGGACTTATCGCCGGGCAGGCTGGCCTGGAGTTTCTCCAGACGCAACGTGCTGAGGCGCTCGGTCAGTTCCAGTTCGCCGAGTCGTTTGGCCAGAGCCTTGTCCGACTTTCCGTGCGCGGCGGCCAGCATCTGTTCCAACTGCGCAATCGTGGCCCGCTCATAGGCCAGCGCTGGCAGAGTGGCGACGGTCAGGAATATGGCAACAACGTAGAGCTTCGCAATCTTATAGGCCCGTCGCATCGAGTTATCTTTCCGGGGCGGCTTTGGAGTGGATTGCAGCGCGTCGAGAGAAGGATTTCTCTGGACGAATCAGAATGCAGCATGGAGCGGGAATCGTCAACGGAACCTCTGATCAACCCCCCGTATTTTCAGTAACGAAAGTATGAGCGTCCTTCCCATGCGCAATCTCTTTCCGTGTACGGCAATTTGCCCGTCTCATGCGTCCTGCGCGGCCTTGTTGTGCGTCTCCGGAGGCCGTTTTCCGGCCTGCAGAGACACTACGCCCCCAGGGGTGCCAGCCGCTTGCGGTGTTGGTGGAGATTGACCAAGGCAAAGGCCGTTAGCAGCCATTCGTGATTCTTCTTCAAGCCGCGATAGCGCACCTTTGTGTACCGAAAGATGCGCTTCAGGATTCCGGTGCGACATTGAGAGCGTGTTGGTAGGCTTTGAGCGCCTCTCTGGATTGTCCCAATTGTTCCAAGGCTACAGCTCGAAGGGTCCAGACCTTGTAGGATTGCGGGTCGGTGCGAAGCAACTCGTCGCAGATGCGGAGAGCATCTTCATTCTTGCCCTCTCGCAATGCGCTCACATCTGCGGAAATCGAGACAGGGACAGACGGGGTGAGGGCAAGCGGAGACAGCGAGCCTATGAGACAGGCCACACCTACCAAGATTGTGCCTTGCCTGCGAACCCTATTTAAATACATATGTCTTTGAGGAAATTATGGACCTTCCAGAACTTTGCCAAACCTTTAATTATTTTCCGATGCAGAAGGTGGAGAAAATAAGATTCAGTATGTCGTCTGGTGTGGTTTGGCCCGTAAGTGAGTCGAGGGCCCACAGGGCGCGGTAGAGGTCCAGCAGGATCATCTCGTGGGGGACCGCGGTGGCATTTGCCCGCGCTGCATCCGCAAGAGCCGCGAGAGTGCTGGTCACCGCCCGGTGATGGCGGAGGCTGGTCAGCATGCCCGGTTCGTCTGCCGCTCCGCCCGTCGCGAGATCCAGAATCCGTTCGCGCAACTCTGGAATTCCATCCCCTCTCAGCGCGGAAGTCGCCAGCGCGGGGACGCCGAGAGACCCAGGCAGAGCCGAGCCTTCGTTACCCAGCAGCCATCCAGTTGCCAGGTCGCTCTTATTCACGGCGACCAACGCGGGACGTCCCTGCACGGCGGCAAGCAGGCTGCGTTCTTCGTCATTCAGCGGCTGGGTAGCGTCAAGCACGATGAGCACCAGCGCGGCATCGGCCAAGGCTTCGCGGCTGCGCGCGATGCCCAATTGCTCCACCTCTTCGTGGGCCTCGCGCAAACCGGCGGTGTCCACTAGTTCCAGGGGAATGCCCTCGAGTGAAATGCGTTCGGTGACCAGGTCGCGTGTGGTGCCGGGAGTGGCGGTCACAATGGCGCGGTCGCGCTCCACCAGGCGATTGAAGAGCGAACTCTTGCCAACATTCGGACGACCCACAATGGCCAGCGTCAGGCCGTCATGCACAATGCGGCCGCGCGCGAACGAAGCTTCCAACGCGCTGAGGGGCGGCGTCAGCGCTCCGATGCGCCGCGCGATCTCTGCTTCGGCTGCCACGTCCACGTCGTCTTCGGCGAAGTCGATGCCGGCCTCAAGCAAGGCGATCAGTTCCACGAGCGACTGCTTCACCGGAACCACGCGATGGCTAAGCGCGCCGCCCATTTGGCTGGCGGCCTGGCGGGCCTGCGTGAGTGTCTGGGCTTCAATCAGGTCGCGCACCGCCTCGGCCTGAGTCAGGTCGAGCCGTCCCGCAAGAAACGCACGCTGTGTGAACTCGCCCGGCTCAGCCAAACGGGCACCCAGATCAAGCGCGCGCCGGAGCAACAGGTTCAGCACGATGGGCGAACCGTGCGCGGCAATCTCTACCAGGTCTTCAGCGGTGTACGAGTTGGGCGATGCAAAGAACGTGACCAGCGCTTCGTCAATTCGCGCGGCATCGGTCTTCTCCGCATCCAGCACATCGGCCAGGCGCGCCCGCGCATGCTCCAGCGGCTGACGAAGTTGTACAAGCTGCGCGGCAATGGAGGTGGCTTGCGGTCCGCTCAGCCGCACAATACCAATGCCACCGCGCCCCGGCGGCGTAGAGATGGCGGCGATGGTGTCCGTTACTGATTCAGGTTCCGTCATAGACTGAAACCAGTGTAGAGGCTTGGGCGAAGTGATGCTCAACAGGTTAGCTTCACCATTCCCGTAAAGACCTTTTAGCCGCGAGGATGCGAATATAATCCAGTTCAACGCGACCGACAGACTTCCTCGTCCGCCAGGGGCTTTCCTAGGAACGCGCATGACATCGATCGAAGGGTTGAATACATTGAGGATTCAGTCGGGAAATGGATGTGGGGCCCTCCTGCCGAAGACGGCTTGCATTGCAACATACTGTTTGCTTGCGCTCTCGGCCTTGCTCTTGTTTTGTGCGCCTATCGTCGCGCAATCTTCGGCTCTTCCTGCCTGGCGGGGAACCCTGCGCGATTCCTCGGGCGCGCCAGTCGCAGGCGCGAAGATTCGTTTGTCCGCGGACGGTAAAACTGCTGAAGCCGTCACTGCAGCGGACGGCCAATTCCGGCTGCAGCCGCTGCCCCTTGGCCCCTACCGCCTCACCATCGAAGCCAACGGTCGCACGCTCCAATATGCTCAGCCAATCGATCTCGCGCCTGGCATGCCGCTTGCCGGCATCGAGCTATCCAGTCGCGGGGAGCTGAGCGTCACGGCGATGAAAGACCAGGCCGCGGCTACGGGCGGCGAGGCGCTGTCGAGCCAGGCCGTGAGCGAGTTGCCGCTGAACAAGCGCGACTTTAGCCAGCTTCTGCTGCTGGCCGCCGGCACCATGACGGACGCCAATGGCGCCACCAACTTTACTGCGCAATTTGCCATCAACGGTCAGCGCGGTGTGGAGGCGACCTTTGCCATGGACGGCGCTGACATCAGCGATCCCGAAATGGGCGGATCTACCTTTTCAAATTTTGACGTGGACGCTGTCGAAAGCATTCAATCCAGTTCTGGCTGGATGCCCGCAGAGATTGGACGAGGCGCGGCCGGATTCACCAACATCATCACTCGGTCAGGCGCCAGCGGCTTCCACGGCTCGGCCTTCGAATTTGTACGCAACTCCGCCTTCGATGCGCGCAATTATTTCGACCACGCCACACCGGCCTATCCCGGCAGGATTCCGCCGTTCCGCCGCAATGAATTTGGATTTACCAATGGCGGCCCCGTGTTCATCCCGCATATTTACGACGGCCGCAAGCGGACCTTTTATTTCACGCAGTATCAGGGATTCCGCCAGGTGCTGGGGACCACGCAGGTGATGCCCGTGCCCACGGGCCCCGAGCGCGCGGGTGTAGATGTGACCACTTATCCAGATGGAACAACCGATACGTTGACTGTGCCTGTCGATCCGGCAATTGCCGCGATACTTGCGCGCTATCCCGTGCCGAATTATCCAGCTGGTGCCTTTGGAGATCGCACCTACGCGACGGCGTCAAAGGTCGTCACCAATGCAAACCAGTTTTCGCTGCGCATCGATCACAAGTTTTCTGACAAAGATCAGTTCTTCGCGCGCTTTAACCTCGATAACCTGACCGGACCAACTACCAATCCGGATCAGACAGCCATCGACCCTTCGTTTGGGGTGAAATACATTGACCGCCAGCGCAATGTCGTGGGCACCTATACCCGGACGATTTCACCACGACTGCTCATCGAGTCGTCCATCAGCATTACGCGTTCCACGCCGGGATTTCCCACCTCCGACTACACCGACCCCGCGGTGAAGTTCAATGATGGACTGTTTGAGCCGTTCAATGCCGCGGCCGGCACAGTGATGCAGGCTTACGGAAACCTCTTTCAGGGGCGACAGAATGTGACTTTCACCGCCTCGCATCACGCTTTCAAAGCGGGAGCAGAGGTACGCATCAATCGCGACACAACTTACTTTGGCATCAGCCCCAACGGCGAATACGATTTCGGCGGCGGCACCGCTTACGCTACCGAAGCGATCCCCTCGACGAGCGGAATGCATGACATTCATGCCGGCGATCCGCTCCCCGATACGCTCTCCGGCTTCCTCTCTGGCAGTCCGTTTGTCTATTCGATCGCCATTGCCCCGCCTTCCGTCTCCAGCGGTGAACACATGGGCCCCGCAGCGATAAGTCGCAATAACGTCAGCGCCTATGTGCAGGACACGTGGAAGGTAACTCCCCGCTTTACGCTCGACTACGGTCTCCGGTGGGATTTATACACGCCCATCACTGAGCGAGCCCATCGGACGTCAAGTTTCCGCACAATCAATGGCACGCAGCAGTTTGTCATCAATCCCCAACCGGGATATCAGACAAACTGGCACGCCTTCGAGCCGCGGGTGCAGGCATCCATGCAAGTTACCGATAAGTTACGGGCTCATGCCGGCGGAGCGGTTATGGTGATTCCTCCCAACATCTGGCAGGATAACTTCCTTACCGGGTCCACGCCCTTCGCCGTCTATCCTCGCCTGCTCTCCGCAGCCAATGCGCCTATCCCTTACGGGTTCCAGATTACCCCGGCGCAAGTTCCCAAGGCTTACACACTGGCGGGCGTTGACATCCTCGCTTCGGGACATACCAATACCATCGCACCGAACACGGTGATGGATGTTGATCGCTATGAGAAGGATATGGCTGCGCTAACCGCGAGCCATGTGGTGAGCGCGCTTAACCTCAGCGGTATCGACCTGAGCTTTGACAACGCAATCATGTTCACATGGACCGCAGGCCTCGAGCGCAAGTTCGGCAATCTCACAGCAGATGCGAATTACGTTGGCACTGCGGGCGTCAAGCTTCCGCGCTATAGCTTTCCAAATGCCTATCCCGGCGCATCTCCCGGTTTTGCGCCGCACACCGAGTTTGACAGCGCCGGCAACGTCATTGGCGGCTTCGGCGTGGAGAATGTCATCGTCTCAGACGCGCACTCCACTTATCACGCTTTGCAAACATCTCTCTCTGGAACCGTAGGTCACGGCGGGCCTGGCATTCAGGCGAGTTATACGTGGGGAAAGTCAATCGATGACACCAGCATGGTAATCGGTGGCACGGGTTCCACTGGTGCTGTGGCTTCCGGCTTTTCTCAGAATCCCTATGACACGCGTCCGGAGAAAGGGCCGTCCTCCTTCGATGTGACGCACGGCTTTGGCCTGAGCGTGGCACAGGATCTGCACTTGGAGAGCGTTGATTTTCTGCGGCCTGTGGGGAGGAAGGTGACGGACGGTTGGGAGCTTCTGAGCATCTCCAGCATTAGCTCGGGCTCGCCCTTCACCGTCTTTTCCGGCATTCAGCAGACTGGCTACGGGTCTAATGGGGTCGATCGCCCAGACCAGATCGCCAGGCCGCATCTCTCCACCGCGCGCAAGGTGCGCCAGGATTACTTTGGTCAGGGCGCGAGCAACGCTGCCGCCTTCTTCTCGATTCCCATTCACATTCCCGGAGGCACAGGGCCAAATCAAGGTCGCTTCGGTACGCTGGGGCGCAACACCTTCCGCGGCCCCGCGTTCTATAACTTTGATTTCGCACTCATCAAGGACACGCCCTTCGGCCATCGCAGAAGCGGAGCTGAGTTCGTCGATCTCCAATTTCGATCCGAATTCTTCAACCTATTCAACATCGTCACCATGGGCCTGCCCGCGAACATCCTCAACGGATCCGGCTTCGGCGAGATCAGCAAGACAGCCGGGAATTCCCGGCAAATCCAGCTCTCGTTGAAGCTCATCTACTGAGATGTGCTGGCGTACGAATTGGCAATGCAGCAACATCGCATGCGGCTTCGCAGCCGTTCACCTTAGTGTATTGCCGAGGTTCCCGGAGCTTGCCCCGGACGATTCTTGCTGAGCAGAAACGCCAGCAAAACCAATCCCACCGACATCCACGACAACTCCATGTAGACGTCCTGGTAGCCCTGCATCTGAGCCTGCTGGTTAAGCTGGTTATAGATGGAGGCCATCGCCAACCCCGCGCCATTTGCAGCGCCGAAGCTGTTGCCCAAAAAGCCCGTCAGCGATTGCAGATGCTGTTGATAGCCCGCCGACCCCGATTGCATGGCGCCCTGCAGGTGTTGCTGGTGCCAGATGGCCCGGCTTGTCACCTGCGCGTTGGTCATGGCGATGAGGATGCTGCCCCCGATGTTACGCGCGAAGTTGATGAGGCCGGATACCTGGTTGCTCTCCTCCTTCGGCATGCCTACATACGCCGCATTGGTGATGGAGATGAAGCAGAACGGAATGGGCAGCATCTGGATCACGCGCAGGAACGACGCCTCGCCAAAGCTCATCTGCAGATTGGTGACAGCGGCCGCGTAGCGGAATGAAATGACGAACAAAATGAACCCGCACACCGCCAATGTGCGCGCAGAGATCTTGCTGGTGGCATAGCCGGCAAAGGGCATCACGAAGACAAGCGCAATGCCTCCGGCCGTGAGCGCAAGTCCAGCAGTGGTGGCGTTATAGCCCAGCAACTGCTGCATGAACTGAGGCTGTAACACGGTATTCGCGTTCAGCACACCGCCCACCAGCATCATCAGAAAACAACAGATGGCGAAGTTCTTGAATCGGAACAGCCGCAGATTGATGATGGGGCTTTTGGCGCGCAGCTCCCACACCACAAGGCCGATCATGCCGCCGATGAACAGGACCGCGAAGAAGCGGATGAAGCCGGAGGCGAACCAGTCATTCTCCTCGCCCTTGTCCAGCATGATCTGCATGCCGCCCATGGCGATGGTGAGAAAGCTGAGGCCAAGGTAATCCATCTTGCGCAGAAGCGATCGGTCTGGCTTGATCCACGGGGGGTCATCTACCAGGCGCGCGACCAGCACGAACGCGAGAATGCCTACAGGGATATTGATGAAGAAGATCCAGCGCCAGGAGTAGTTGTCGGTAATCCAGCCGCCCAGTGTGGGGCCGATGGAGGGCGCGAGCACGGCCACCAGGCCGTAGAGCGCAAAGGCCTGGCCGCGCTTTTGTGGCTCGAACGAGTCGGCCATGATGGCCTGCGCCATGGGTTGCAGTCCGCCGCCGCCGGCCCCCTGAAGTACGCGGAACAGGAGCAGCATGGTGAGCGAGGGTGCCGCGCCGCACAGAAAGCTGGCCACGGTAAACACCACAATGCAGAAGAGAAAGAAGTTGCGCCGGCCCATCACGCTTGAGGCCCACGCGCCCAGCGGCAACACAATCGCGTTCGACACCAGGTAACTGGTCAACACCCACGTACCCTGGTCGGTGCTGGCGCCCAGGTTGCCGGCGATGTGCGGCAGTGCCACGTTTGCAATCGAGGTGTCGAGCACCTCCATGAAGGCCGCCAAGGCCACCGTTGCGGCAATCAGCCACGGGTTCGTGCGCGGCTTCCAGCGAACCGTCGTACTGTCCAGCTGGATCTCCGCGGCGGGCGCAATTGCGGCGCCGGAAGGGGTTGAGTGTTGCAACTCGGGCAAAACCTTCTCCTTTGGCTGACTTCCTTCATTGATCTGATTCGTTTACTGATCGGAGAAGTGCGGAACGCTGCGAGCCCGGCACGGCGCGGACCAGACAGCGGCACTCAACTCAGAGGCTTGGGGGAAAACTGCATACGTGAGATTAGATTCGCTTTAGGCCGGTTGGGTTCATGGATTCTGGACCGTCGCCGGGACGAATGTGCGATCCTCGTCCGCCTTCGGGACTCTCCAACCGGCGAGCGCGATGGTGAGGGCCACGGCCTGCATGGCCACAATAAAGGCGACGCAGGCGGGCCACTTTCCCAATCCCCAAAAGAATCCGGGAACCACGCCGGCCGCAGTGCCGCCAAGGTAATAGCACGTGAGGTAAAGCCCAGCTGCGGTGACGCGTGTTCCCGGTGGTGCGGCCACGCGCAGGTGGCTCTGCGATGCCGTTTGAGCGACGAAGACGCCCGACGAGAGCAGCGTGAGGCCGAGGATGACCACCGTCAGCGAGGGAGCAAGAGTGAGCAGCACGCCCGCCATGGAACAGACGATGGCTCCGCCGATGCCCGCTCGCAGGCCGACGCGGGTGATGAGATAGCCGGCCGCGGGTGTCACCACCAGGCCGATCAGGTAGACAAAGAACAACGAGCTGAGGGCCGTGGTCGAGAGCAGGAAGGGCGCGGCGCTCAAATGGAAAGTGATCCACGTAAACACGCCCACCAGTGAGAAAAGCACATTGAATCCCACCGCAAATGTGGCCACCAGCCGGCGATTGCGAAACAGTCCCTGCACCTGGTAAGGGAAGGCGGGCAATGCTCCGCCCGGCGTCGTCATGCGTACCCGCCGATGCCCATGCGGAAGCCACGCCGCAACCGCGGCGGCTCCGGCCAGCGAGACCGCCCCAAGCGTAAGAAAACTGACGCGCCAGTTAAACGCCTCGGCCAGCATGCCGCTGGTGACGCGGCCCAGAAACCCTCCCAGCGCGGTGCCGCTGACGTAGAAGCTCATGATGAGCGCCACGCGGTCCGCCGGCCACTCCTCACCAATGTAGGTAACGACCACCGCGACGATGCCGGGCAGCAGGATTCCCTGAAGAAATCGCCAGAAGATGAGTTGGCCGAGCGATGTGGCCGTGGCCGCCAGCAGGGTCGGCAGCGACACGCCAATGATGGAAACGACGATGACGCGCTTTCGAGGCAGCCGCTCCGTGAGCGCTCCAAACACCGGCGCAGAGATGGCCACGCCAAGCGTCGCGGCGGAGACCGTCAGGCTGACGCCGGTTTTTGATGCATGAAAGATGTGCGCCAGCAGCGGAAGCAGCGGCTGGGTGCAATAGAGTTCAAGAAACGCGCACACTCCGCACAGGAAAACGGCGGCTGCAGCCCACCGGCTTGGGGCAGGGCGATCCTGAAGGGTTGTCTCCAAACTTCAGGATACTGGAAGGTCTTCAGTGCGGAACGGGCCGCTGAGTCGGCCGACGCTGAATATTAGACTCCAGCCTCTGCGAAAATCGATCTTGTCGGAATTCTTGCGGAAGAGATCAGTCTGCCCTCGCGGCCTCAAGCTCCCGCTTGCCACCTGATTTGCCGCCTTTCCTGCGCAGTTTCCATATCCCGTAGGCGATGCCGCCCACCATGACCACGGCAAATGTCCAGACCAGCGGCCCCGACCACTTCTCCAGGGTTCCTGACCAGAGGCGGATCACGCGGCGGCCATAAACCACAGCCAGCCAGGCAACGAGGCCATAGCGCAACGTGCGTGCCACGCCAAAGACCAGCAGAAAGCGCCGCCACGAGACGCCAAGCGCTCCCGCAGCCAGCAGAAACGGCGAGAGCGGAATGGGGGGCGGCAAGATCGCGGGAAGAAAAACAGAGAGGATAGGATGACGCTGCACCCAGCGTGTAGTGCGTCCCAGAAGGCGGGCGGGCACATAGCGTTCCAGCGCCGCTTCGCCCCCGGTTTTACCCAGGCGCCACGAGGTGAATCCTCCCACCATGCTTGCGGCCACGGCGCAGGAAACCAGTATCCACGGGTTGCCGCGATGCGAAACCAGCCACAGCAGCAGCAAATCCGTCGTCCCCGGTACAGGGAGGGGAATCACGGAAGCATCCATCGCCGCCGCCAGCAACACGCCCACGACTCCAAGATGTGTGAGCCAACGGAGCACGGTGGAGTGGTGCGCGGCTGGCGCCGGCGACTTGAAGAATGAAAAGATGAGGCTCACCCATGGTTGGACGTCCATTTCGGACCCCCAGTGGTCCCGCCTGTTGCGATTGTTTCTTCGGCATGGTGCCATGAGGTGACCGGCGCGGAAAATCTGCCACTTCCGCTCCCCATCCGCACATCCGTTTCCCCTTCCGAAGCACACGATTTACCCTAAGCAGACATGCCTTCCCCTCTCGAAAAGCCGACGCGGCGCGGCCTTGAGTCCTTTGCTTCCCGTGATTTCAGGCGATATCAGCTGGCGCGCGTGGCCGTGATCCTGGGCGCTGAGGCACAATCGGTGGCCGTGGCCTGGCAGGTCTACTCCATCACCCATCGCCCTCTCGACCTTGGCTACACCGGCCTGGCGCTGTTCCTCCCAGGCCTGCTTTTTCTGCTGCCCGCCGGACATGTGGCCGACCGTTTCGACCGGCGCCAGATCATCCTGCTCTGCTACGGGCTCCAGATTCTCTGCACCGCCGGACTGCTGTCGTTGACCCACGTGGGCATGCACGGGGTCTATCCCATCTATGCCGTCCTTTTCCTGGTTGGAACCGCGCGCGCCTTCTCCGGGCCCGCCAGTTCAGCGCTCATTCCTCACCTTGTGCCGGAGCAGCACTTCGTCAATGCCGTCACCTGGGGCGGGGCGATCTTTCAGTTTGCCAACACCATGGGACCGGCGTTGGGCGGGGTGCTCTTCACGCTGCCGCTGGCTCCCCTCGCATTCGGCGTCCGCCTTGAGGGTGCGGGCCTCGTCTATGTCTTCACGTTGCTCACCCTGGTGTGGTTCCTGGTGCTGGTCGGCAGCTTGCATGTCAGACCGGGGCGCATGGAGCATCGAGCCGCCTCCATGAAGGTAGTGCTGGCGGGCTTCCAGTATGTGCGGCGGATGCCCATGCTGATGGGGTCGTTCTCGCTTGACCTGTTCGTGGTGCTGCTGGGCGGGTCGGTGGCCCTCATGCCCATCTTCGCCAACGACATTCTGCACACCGGGCCGCGCGGCTTGGGGATGCTGCGCGCTGCTCCGGCGGTTGGCGCGCTGTGTACGTCGCTGGTGATGGCGCGGTTTCCTTTCCAGCGCAAGGCAGGCCTGCGGCTGTTCGTCTCCGTCGCGCTGTTTGGGGCAGCCATCGTGGTCTTCGGGCTGTCGCGGAGCTTGTGGCTGTCGCTGGCAGCGCTGGCCGTCAGCGGTGCAGCCGACATGGTCAGCGTCATCATTCGCGGCTCGCTGCTGCAACTGGCCACGCCGCCCGAGATGCGTGGACGAGTCAGCGCCGTCAACTCGCTGTTCATCGGCGCATCCAACGAGTTGGGCGAATTTGAGAGCGGACTCACCGCGCAGTGGTGGGGTGCCGTGCGCGCCACATTGGTGGGCGGCATAGGTGCGCTGGTGGTCTCCGGTTTGTGGGCGACCTTGTTCCCCGGCCTGAGGAACGCCGATGAACTGACCTCCGCGTCGTTGCGCGCACAGGCGCCAACTGGGCAGGCCAGCTAGCTCCGCTAACCGCGCCAAACCGTTTGGGTTTCGGCCCTGTTATTCTGACCCCGCAACGAGGAGAATCCTTGAAGACCTGGCAAAAGATCCTCATCCCCTTCGTCATCACCTTCGCCATCGGCGGCATTTATCTGTTTACGGTCTACAAGCACCGGCAGAACCCCGGCGTCGTCGGCCAGAACCAGGCCGCGCAGCAGTTGACCTCGGACGATGTGGCCGTGGTGCGCATGGAATTCATGCAGCACTTCGAAGACACACTCGAGCTGCAAGGCAAAAGCGTGTGGATGAAGAACGGCTACTCCATGCCCTACTACCCTTACGCCGGCGGACGCGTTGAGTTCGCCAAACCGGCGGGGCTCATTCCCGCCGACCAGCGGCTCGACATCAAGAAGATCATCAAGGCCGCGGCTCCGGCCGGCGTGTCAGACAATATCCAGCACGGCAGCCGACAGGCCATGGCGGTGTTCGCGCTGCCCGGCGGCAAAGACCTGTTTGCCAGTCCAATCGGCTTCATGGACGGCAATGATGAGGCGTATTACACTGACCTGCTCTTCTATTACGACGACCCGCACACCATCTTCAGCCACTGGTCAAAGGACACATGGGCGGCCATCGATGCGCACCAGGTCAAGCCCGGCATGAGCGAGTTGCAGACCCGCATGGCCATCGGCATGAAGGCGGAGCACGACGGCGACAAGGAAGGCGACCGCACCGTCACCTACGACGTGAACGGCAAGCACTACGCTGTCACCTTCGTGAAGAATCACGCCGTTTCGATCAAGAGCGAGTAGACCCTCTCACCGCTGCAGCACATCAATCGGCTTCGTAAAATCCGTCACGCGGATATGCTTTGCCAGCGCCGGATGCTGCCGCTGAAACGCCAGAAACATCTCCCACGCCACCCGCCGGTAGCTGAAGTGCCCCGCCGGCCCCGACCGCAATTCGGAGATGTACTGCGCCTCCGCGAAATCCATCTTGAACAGGCACCGCACGCGCGTCGCCAACGGCAGCAGGTAGAGCGCCGACTGCGCAGCCTCGGGTGCGGAGCCTGCGGCGATGCGCGCGCTGGCGGCGTGTGCGGCTTCAACGGCGGCTTTGTAGTCGTCCATGATTCCGGCTTCAGCCAGCCCCGCCGCGTCGCCCGATTCAGGCGTCTCGTAGCCATGCAGCGTGGTGAAGTCCTGCCTGATCTGCACGCAGCGGCGATGGCGGTGCATATCGCGGAATCCGCCAACGTCCATCAGGATGTCGAACCGCAGCGCCGCTCCCGCGTGAAATGCCCGCAGCGCCTCGTCGTGGCGGCCGCGATGGCGCAGACCCACCTCGATGATTTCGTTTACGCGCGCTTCCGGCAGGGCCGCGACCAAATCGCGAACCTGTCGGTACGAGTAGTGGCTGGCTGAGTAAATCAGCGTTGCCGCCAACTCCACTTCCAGCGTCTCCGTGCGCTCCACCAGGTCAACCACCGGCGCATCGGCGATGCGCTGGCCGGCGAGCAATCCGGCCGCTACCTGCACCAGTTCAGCCTGCGTCTCGATCGCGTACTGGTTGGCCTCGGCGTACTTCACCAGCGTGGGCGCGGTGCGAACTTCGCGCGTCAGCAGGTTGGCGGCCTCGGCAGCCAGTTCAGGATCGGCGATCTTGTCGACCAACGCCGCGCCTGCCTGCCCGCTGACGTTCCATGCAGGTCCGGTGGCGGCCTCGCGCAGCTTCCGCCCCAACTCGCGCACCTCGGCCATGGGGTGCGACAGCAGCCGCGAAACCTGGGTCTCCAGCGTGCGGGCGTTCACAATCTGGCCCAGAGACGTATTAGTGGCAAGCGGCAGCAGATAGCGGGCCACGTCGAAGGCGCGAGCCTTCAGGGTGCGCTCATAGGCGTCGGGCTTCATCGCCTCTGGCCGGGCCACGCGCTGGCGCAGGGCATCGTGCACCGCCGCCGTGGTGCGGTCATACGTCGCGAACAGGCCGCGCACAGTGTTGACGTAAAGCTCGGCAGACGCAGAATCCCCCGCAAAATCAGGGAAAAACCATCCCGACTTGATGAAGTTCTGGTAGCGCGTCGATCGCTCCTGCCCATCCCAGCGCTGTTCGTCCACCAGCACAACCGCGGCCAGCAGGCTCAGCCGTTCGACGGCAAAGGCGATGTGGGCCAGGTCGGCAATGGAGCGGTGGCCATACTGAAAATAAAACGTGTTCAGAAACTGTTCGGCCCGCTGGGCGCTGATCTCGGCCAGCGACTCGCGCATCGAAAGAGCCGAGCGGGAGTACTTGGCCATGGCGTACGCCAGCACCTCCGGGTCGGCGCCGTGGACGGCAAAAACGTCGGTCTCGTTGCGGGCCCCGGAGGGCATGAAAGTTTCACTGGACATGGCAGAGTGCTCGCGACCAGAATACGTCATCAGGGTTAGACAGAGGGTTGCGCCGTCGGATTTCCCCGTTATCATTGAAGACGTTTGCAGAGTTGGAGCACCGGGCCATGCGGCAATTCAAGATACGAACATCGCGCAGTCCGCGGCCATTGCCCCCCGGCCGCTGGGTGATGACGCAGCGGTGGAACGATCTGCTGTTCGCCCACTGGCCTGTTCCTGCTGCCTCGCTGGCTCCCCTGCTGCCCGAAGGTCTCCAGGTGGACACCTATTCGGGTTCCGCATGGCTGGGCGTCGTGCCGTTCTGGATGGACGGAATCAAATTCCGGGGCCTGCCTTCCGTGCCAGGGGCGCGAAGTTTTCCTGAACTCAATCTGCGCACCTACGTCCGCGATCAGAAGACAGGAGCACCGGGGGTTTATTTCCTCTCCCTCGACGCAGGCAACCTGCTGGCGGTCGCCTTTGCTCGCGCCATTTACAGCTTGCCCTACTACTGGGCCCAGATGCGGTTCGACCAGCGCTCAGAGCGGGAGTTCTCGTTCTATAGTCGAAGGCATCTGACCAGCCAGCCGGTTATTTTCAGCGCCCGCTACCGGGGTCTCGGGCCCTCCCGCAGGCTGGTGGAGAGCCGCATCGGGAGCCTGGAATACTTCCTCACCGAACGCTACTCCCTCTTCACCCGCGATCGGACAGGGCAGGCGATGCGGGCCAGCATTCACCACATTCCGTGGCCGCTCGAAGAGGCTGAAGCGGAGATCGAACGCAACGACCTGGCGTCCGCGTTCGGAATTCAACTTCCGGACCAGGCTCCGGTGCTCCACTACTCGCGCCGCCTGGCCGTGTATGTGTGGCAACTGGAGCGGCTGCAACCCTCCCGCGCAGGACAGAGAATTCCCGCCGCCGTGCCTTCCACCTGAAGCCGCCGGCCTCCTTTGCCCCGTCCCGCCCCGGCTTGTCTCCCTATAAAATGATTCAGATAGCCAGGCGGAGGCGGTCTGCCTCACGCCTGAGGGAAAGCGGAGAAGAATGGCAAATCTGCAGGGAAGAATCGCGCTGGTGACCGGAGCATCGCAGGGCATTGGGCGGGCGTGTGCGCTGGAGCTGGCGCGGGCCGGGGCCACCGTGGCGCTGGCGGCGCGGAATGAGGCCAAGCTGGCCGAGACAGCGGCGGAGATTGAAGCGGCAGGCGGTCAGGCTGCCGTGTTTGCGCTGGACGTGGCCAGCGAAGAGTCCATCAAAGCGGGAGCCAAGGCCGTGATTGCCCGGTTCGGCAAAGTTGAAATCCTTGTGAACAACGCCGGAATCACCCGCGACGGCCTGGTGCTGCGCATGAAGCGGCCCGATTGGGATGACGTGCTGGGCACCAACCTGACCGGAGCGTTTCTGCTGACGCAGGCCTTGCTGAGCCCCATGCTCAAGAATCGCTGGGGACGCATCGTGAACATCACCAGCGTGGTGGGCCGCACCGGGCAGGCGGGACAGGTGAACTACGCGGCATCGAAGGCGGGGCTGATCGGCTTGACCCGCTCGCTGGCGCGCGAGGTGGCTTCGCGCGGCATCACCGTGAATGCCGTGGCGCCGGGCTACATTGAAACCCCCATGACGGCGGTGCTGGACGAGAAGCAGCGCGAGGCCATGATAGCCCAGATTCCTCTGGGGCGTGCGGGAACCGACCTGGAGATCGCGCAGTCGGTGGCGTTCCTGGCTTCCGACGCGGCGGCCTACATCACAGGCCACGTCCTCGACGTGAACGGCGGCATGTTCATGGGCGGCTGATGCCCTGAGTGCAGAATCCCGACGAAATGCTCCGGCCGGGTCAGCCTCCCGATGTCCTATTGCGGCGGTGGTCCCGGCCTCGGTGCGGGGCCGCCGGTTGCCTGCAATCCCATCACGCTTACGGTGGTGGCCACAAACACCCCGTCCTTCAAGGCTCCCTCGACGCGCACATTGTCTGTCACCTGCACGTCGGCCAGGGTGATCGGCTCGCGACGCTTGCGGAAGCTGGTGTTTTCATCGGCCACAAAGGTATGAACGGCGTTGTCGACCGGGCTCTGCAGTGTTACTTTGACGTCGTTGATAGCCGTCACCTTGCCCACCAGCCACGTCTTGCCAAAGTTGGCCTGCATCTCCAGCATCTGTTTGGCGCGCTCCGGGTCGAGCTGCACCACAAACACCGCGCCCACCGATTTGGCCGCGGCGTCCACTTCGCCATTGGCGGCGATGGCGTCTCCCACCTTGATATCGCTGGCCTTGATGGGTACCGGAGGCGTCCGCTCTGCGCCCTGGCCCTGCCGCCGAGCGGGCTGCTTCAGGATGCGGGTGTTGACGCTGAAGTGGACGGTGTAAATCTCGCCGGCCTCGTTCTTGATGGTGTAGTGGTCTGTTCCCACCTCGGTCACCGTGCCCATCACGCCGCCGAAGCCGCCCATCATGCCGCCGCCACCCCATCCGCGCCCGCCCCGCTGGCCCATGCGGGATCCGCCGTCCTGCCCCGACCCCTGCGGTGGAGCGGGGTTTGCATCCTGTGCAGTGACGGTCATTGCGAGGGTCAGTCCGATCGCGAGTACAGACAAGAAGCGAAATCCCATGCAAACTCCTGCGGGGTCGCGCCAAAAACCGGAAACCGCACCCCTGCATAGCTAGACGGACGAACGCCCGCCCGAGACGACGCGCCACGAGTCTTCTTGGTCTTAAAGTGCAGGTGAACAGGAATAGAAGGGCAGGCGAGGGCTAGGGCACGCCCTGCGCGGCCAGCAGCTTCTGGAACGCCGGAAAGTCGTGGAGTGCCGCAAACTCAGTGTCGGCAATGATCTTTTTGGGATTGGTGAAGCCCTCATTCAGCGCCATGCGCAGGTATTCGACCGCGCGATCGTTCATGCCCGCGCGCACGCAGCCCTTGGCCATGTAATAGTTCATGGCGCCACGGTCCTGCACCGACGACGGGTTCTGGATTCTAAAACTGCTGGAGTGGTCAAAGATCGCGGGATCGAGGTCCAGCGCGGCCTTGTAGGCGTCCCAGCCCTTCTTGTACTTGTGGTCCGCCAGCAGCGCGGTGCCCAGGTTCTTGTGGAAGATCGCGGTTTTGGGGTCGAGTTTCATCGCCTTACGATAGCTGCGTTCCGCCGCGGAATAGTTCTTGAGCGTCACGTAGACGGCGCCCAGATTGTTCATCGCCGATGCGCTCTTGGGGTTCAGCTTCAAAGCTTTCCGATAGCAGCGCATCGCTTCCTCGGTGTTGAACATGAGCTGGTAGGCCACGCCCATCTTGTTCCATGCATCCGGGGAATCCCGCGGTGCCTTCTTGTACATTTCAATGGCTGCCTGGTAGCGCTGGTGCGCCATCAGCAAGTCACCCTCTTCCACGGGAGTGGGCTGGAACTGAGGTTCCGGCACCATTGTAGAGGGAAGTGTCAATGTGGATGCGGACAGATTCTCAGCCTGGGCTGAGATTGCGATCGGCTCGGCGAGAAGCGCGATGGCCGTCAATAAAACCGGTAGCCAGCGGTATTCATTTCCCCTATACATAATTCCCTCCTGAAGCGAAGGAATGTTCAGCTTTATCCGTTCATCGGCATTAAAGCACCAAATCACGGAAATACGCCATCCAACGTGACAGTACGGCATCAAAGAGCTTTGAACTGGTCAAAATGACTCTCTTTGTGCTGGTTGAAACTTAGTATCCGAACGGATGCGCGTCGGTGATATAAATCACACCGACGACTAGGCCGCCTCAAATCGTTGGGCAGGATGCCGATGTTCTCCGGCCGTTTGTGGGTTACACTCTTCGCTACAGGGGAAGGTACGCAATGAGCACGACCACTCCGGTCTCTCCTCAAACCAGTCTGGCTGCACGTTTTCGCGCCGTTCGCCGCCGCACCTTGAGCCTCTGCGAACCGCTTACACCTGAAGACATGATGGTGCAGTCCTGCCCTGAGGCTTCGCCCGCCAAGTGGCACCTGGCCCACACCGCCTGGTTCTTTGAGTCGTTTGTGCTGCGCGAGTTCCTGCCCGGTTACCGCGTCTTCAATCCCGATTTTGCCTGGCTCTTCAACAGCTATTACCAGAGCTTTGCCGCCTTTCCTGAAAAGCGGTTGCGGGCCTCGTTTTCGCGGCCCCCGCTGGAAGAGATTCTGAGCTTCCGCGCTCACGTGGACGAGGCGGTGGAGCGCCTGCTGGAACAGAATCCCGAGCCCGAGGCGCTCAAGGCAATCGAGTTGGGCGCGAACCACGAGGAACAGCACCAGGAACTGCTGCTGACCGATATTCTGCACGCCTTTTTCACCAACCCGCTGCGGACGGCCTACCTTGCCGCTTCTGCTGAAACCCCACACCGCAAAGGGAAGGCCGGATCGCCGCAGTTTCTGCGGTTTGAAGGCGGAATGCAGGAGGCAGGTCACGCCGGGGAGGGGTTCTGCTTTGACAATGAACTGCCTCGCCACCGCGTTTGGCTGGAGCCGTATGCTCTGTGCGAGCGCCTGGTCACCTGCGGCGAATTCGCGGAGTTCATGGCCGACGGCGGCTACCGCCGGCCAGAGCTGTGGCTGTCCGACGGCTGGAACGCGGTTCAGAACAACGGCTGGCGCGCCCCGCTCTACTGGACCAGCGACAGCGGTGAATGGAGCCTGTTTACCCTTCGCGGCGCCCGGCCTTTGTCGCAGATGGAGGCCGCGCCGGTGAGCCATGTCAGCTACTTTGAGGCGGACGCCTATGCCCGATGGGCTGGCCACCGTCTGCCCACTGAGTTGGAATGGGAAGCCGCGGCGGAAGGACGGCTGATCGCGGGGAACCTGCTTGATTCCGGAAAGCTCACGCCCGCGCCCGCCTCCGAATTTTTGGACGACGAGGTTCCCGAACACACTCCGGAAGGCCACGCGCTGCTCTCCGAAAGCCCCGCGTTCCCATTCAAACGGCCCTGGCAGTTGTTCGGCGATTGCTGGCAATGGACGGCCAGCGCCTACCTCGGATACCCCGGATTCCGCCCCCTGCCCGGCTCGCTGGGAGAATATAACGGAAAATTTATGAACGGCCTGATGGTGTTGCGCGGCGGCTCGTGCGTAACGCCCAAGGCCCACATCCGCGCGTCCTATCGCAACTTCTTCGCTCCGGATACCCGGTGGCAGTATTCAGGCATCCGGCTTGCAAATTGGTAACTCTCGACAGCTCAAATGCATCCAAGTGAGTGAATGACTACAACCGCTCTTCCCCTGAACGGCCAGCAAATCTCCGATCCGACCGCCTCGGCGGTCAGCGAAGGCCTGACTTCCCGTCCCAAGTGGCTCCCGTCCTGGCTTTTTTACGATGCCGAGGGTTCGCGCCTGTTTGACCAAATCACCGAGTTGCCCGAGTACTACCTGACGCGTACCGAGCGCTCCATCCTGGCGGCCCATGCCGGCGAAATCATTGCCCAGGCCGCTGGGCCGGATGCCCTGCGGATCGTGGAACTGGGCGCCGGCTCGGCCGACAAGACTCGCCTGCTGCTGTCCGCCGCCGTGGATCGCCAGGACACCGTGTGCTACGAGCCTGTGGATGTTTCAGTCAGTGCGCTTGAGGCCGCCCGGGACCGCATCGAACAGGAGATCCCCGGAGTGCTGGTCTCCCCCCGCGTGCAGGACTATACGCACGGCATCCATCTCGACGCGCCCACACCCGGCCAACGCCGCCTGGTGCTGTACATCGGGTCGAGCATTGGCAACTTCGATCCGGAAGAAGCCCAGCGTCTGCTTGAAAATGTGCAGGCCGCGCTGGCGCCCGGTGACTCCCTGCTGTTGGGAGTGGACCTGGTGAAGGAGCGTAACATTCTGCTGGCCGCTTACGACGACGCAGCCGGGGTGACCGCCGCCTTCAACCGCAATGTGCTGGTGCGGCTGAACCGCGAACTGGGCGCGAACTTCGACCCCGAGGCTTTTGCGCATCGCGCGGTGTGGAACCGCTTCCGGTCCCGCATCGAGATGCACCTGGCCAATCTTCTTCCGCAGACGGTGCAGATTCCCGCCCTCGATCTGCGCATCGATTTCACGGCAGGCGAAACCATCCACACCGAGAGCAGCTACAAGTACCGCCCTGGCCAGGCCGAAGAGCTGCTGACCGACGCTGGCTTCACTCCCACCACCACCTGGACCGACGAGAACAAGTGGTTCGCGGTGTGCCTGGCGCGGGTTGAGTAAGGCTGGTTGCGAGACAAACGCTGGACGGGAGACCACACCGCTGACGTTTCGAACCACCAACCAAAAAGCCCCGTGCGATTAGCGCGAGGCCTTTCAAGCACCGCCAAAAATCAGAATGACCGTTCTACTTCGGCGCGTCGATCCGCATCAGCAGAATGTCGTGGCTGGGCAGCTCGAGCGGCATTGCCTGCGTCAGGGTCACATCCTTGCCCGTCCAGAGATTCTTGCCCTTCTGCGCGCCATGCAGCCCCAGCTTGGCCAGGTCCAGGTGGAATGGATGCGTGGAGTAGCGATCGCTGCCCGCGTTCAGCACGGCCACAGCCACCGCGCCGCCAGACAGGTGCCGCACCCAAACATCGACTTCGCCTTCGCTGTACACGCGCGAAGCCTGCTTGCCCAGCTTGTCCTGGTCGATGGCGATCACGTCGCGATTGGTGAGGATGGCCTTGATCTCCGGCTTCATGTTGGGCAGGTCGTTGCCGGCCAGCAATGGCGCGGCCAGCATCGCCCACATCGAAAAGTGGGTGCGGTTCTCCGCCAGCGACAGCTTGCCGTTGCCCACTTCCAGCATGTCGGGATCGTTCCAGTGGCCGGGTCCCGCGTAACGCTCCAACCCCTCCTGCTGGCTGAGGATGGTGTACATGCTGTTCCAGTTGGGCTGGATGTCGCCGGTGGTGCGCCACAGGTTGCCGCCTAGCGCCGGCGCCCACTCCCAAACCGAATCCCATCCGTACTGGCAGAGCGAGTAGACGATGGGCCGGCCAGTCGCCTTCAGCGCCTTGCCCATCTTTTCGTAAGCGGCAATCATCAGCTTCATCTGCGCGGCCTTGTCGTTCGGGGCCTGCTTTTCCATCACTGCGGGGATGAACGCGCACAGGTCGTACTTCAGGTAGTCGATGCCCCAGTCGGCGTACATCTTCGCGTCCTGCTCCTCATGGCCCAGCGAGCCCTCGTAGCCGGCGCACGTCTTCGGCCCGGGACCGGAGTAGATGCCGATCTTCAGCCCCTTGGAGTGCACATAGTCGGCCAGCGCCTTCATGTCGGGAAACTTGTCGTTGGTGTGCAGCACTCCGGTCTCGTCGCGCTTGCCTTCCCAGGTGTCGTCGATGTTCACGTAGATGTAGCCGGCGTCTTTCATGCCGGTAGCCACAATCTGGTCGGCGGAGGCGCGGATGTCCTTGTCGGTGACCTTGCCGAAGAAGAAGTTCCAGCTGTTCCATCCCATCGGCGGCGTCTGTGCCACCGCCTGCGGTGGGGCTGATTGGGCTTTCAGCCCGGGAACGAAAAACGCTAATGCAAGAACGGCAAGCGGCATTGCAACAGAGAGACGCATGGGCAGGGCTCCTCGTGGAAACGGTTTCAGAGGGAATACTAAGCTGACGACGTGGGTTTCGGCAATGGACTCTGCCCAGCTTGCGACGATAATGTGTGTGCCTCGGCATGAACTCCTGAGGCAGGCTGATGCGTGGTCCTGATGCTTATAATCGGTGGACGGTATCATGGTCCTACCTTGCGGCTTTGCCCGCGTTCCCGGAGGTGTTCGCTTGCTCAAAATCAGGATGCTCTGTGTGGCCGGCAGTCTTATTGGCATATTCGCCTGCGCTCCCGCCAATCTTGGCGCCGCACCTGCCGAGCCTGTCCGGCCTAATCTGCGAGAGCAACTCGATGTGCTCTTCAACAAGCACGCGTACACGAGCAAGAGCGTGCAACTCGCCTGGCAGAAGAACGGCGAAATCTACACCATTCTCGAGCCCGCCGGCAACGGCAAAGATATGGACATCGTGGCTTACGATACTGCTTCAGGTAAGCGCAGCGTTCTCATCGCCGCCTCGCGCCTGGTGCCAAAAGACGCCAAAGGGCCACTCGCCATTGATGACTACTCGTGGTCCAACGATCGCAACAAGCTGCTCATCTTCACCAACTCCAAAAAGGTCTGGCGGCAGAACACTCGAGGCGATTACTGGGTCTTCGATGAGGCAGCGGGCCGGCTCATGAAGCTGGGCGGCAATGCGCCGGAATCGTCGCTGATGTTCGCCACCTTCTCGCCGGACGGCACGCGCGTGGCATGGGTGCGCGAGCACAACCTCTACGTCGAAGAGCTCGCAAGCGAGAACATCACGCAGCTCACTTCCGATGGGTCCGCCGACATCATCAACGGCACCTCCGATTGGGTGAACGAGGAAGAGCTGGACTTGCGAAACTGTTTTCGCTGGAGTCCTGACGGCCAGTCCATCGCTTACTGGCAGTTCGATCAGTCCGGCGTGGGCGAGTTCACGCTGATCAATGACACCGAAGCCGAATATCCGGTGACGATGAAGTACAAATACCCGCAGCCGGGCACCACCAATTCCTCGGTACGCGCAGGCGTTGTGCCCGCAATCGGCGGACCCACACACTGGATCAACCTGCCCGGCGACCCGCGCCAGCACTACATTGCGCAAATGGAGTGGGCGGGAAACTCCGATGAAGTGATGCTGGAGTATCTAAACCGCCTTCAGAATACGAATCAGCTGATGCTCGCGAATGCGAAGACCGGTGAGGCGAAGGTCTTTTTTGAAGACACGGATAAGGCGTGGGTCGATGTGGTGCCCCTTTCCTGGATCGGCAAAACCGGCGCGAAGGAGCCCGATCTTCTGTGGCTGAGCGAACGCGACGGATGGCGCCACGCCTATCGCGTGAACCGCAAAACCGGCCAGCCCCGCTTGATCACCAACTTCGAGGGCGACGTTATTTCCATCGCAGCCGTTGATGCCGAATCCGGATGGCTCTACTTCGCCGCCTCGCCCCAGGATCCCGTGCGGCATTACCTTTACCGGGCTCGTCTCGATGGCCAGGGCGCGCCCGAGCGTGTCACGCCTGCAGATATGACGGGCACAAACGACTACGACATCGCACCCAACGCACGTTTCGCTGTGCATCACTTCAGCACGTTCTCCACACCGCCAAAAATCGAAATCGTAAGTCTCCCCGATCACAAGGCCATACGCACGCTGGTCAGCAATGAAGAGCTAGCGAAAAAGGTCAAAACGCTGGTGCCTTCTCAGCCGGAGTTCTTCAAGGTGCAGGTGGCGGACGGGGTCACACTCGACGGGTGGATGATCAAGCCCCCCGATTTCGACCCCGCGAAGAAGTACCCCGTAGTGACGTATATCTATGGCGAGCCCGCTGGCGCCACCGTACGCGACAACTGGCAAGGCGCATCCGGGCTGTTCCACGCCATACTCGCCCAGCAGGGCTATCTCATTCTCAGTTTCGATAACCAGGGGACACCCGCACCCAAGGGCCGCGCCTGGCGCAGAAGCGTCTACGGCGCCGTGGGCGTGCTCTCATCCGCACAGCAGTCGCAGGCTATCCAGGCGCTGGCACGCGAACGCAGTTACATCGACACTTCGCGCATGGCAATCTGGGGACATAGCGGCGGCGGATCGAATACGCTCAACATGATGTTCCGCTACCCTGGCGTTTACTCCACCGGGATCGCCATGTCTCCCGTGGCCGACGAGAGCCACTACGACACTATCTACCAGGAGCGCTACATGGGTCTGCCCGAACAGAACAAGCAGGGCTACCACGACGGCTCGCCCATCAACTTCGCCGAGGGCCTCGCCGGGCACCTGCTCGTGGTGCACGGCTCAGGCGACGACAACGTTCATTTCCAGGGGACGGAATTGCTGATCAACAAGCTGGTACAGCTGGGCAAGCCGTTCGACTTTATGGATTACCCCAACCGCAGCCACTGCCTATGCGAGGGTGCCGGGGCTTCATTTCACGTCTTCGACCATCTGGCCCGCTACGTTGAAGAACACGTCCCTCCCGGCGGCATCGCGAGGTAATTTCATCTTTCTCGATCCTTTCGGGCCGGCCTGATCGATCCAACACGGGTTCACACGAGGGAAGCACGATGTCCGCATCTCGCAGAGAGTTCCTGACCTGCAGTTCGCTGGCGGTTCTGGCCGCCGCGCTCGACGCCCAGGCTCCGCCACAGAACCAGCCGTCTACGCCCGGCGCACCGCCGGCCTTTGGCACCGCGCCTGCTGTCGGCCCCGAGGTTTCCGCAGCCACCTTTGCCGAGGCGGAGAAGCTGGTGCAGGTGGAGATGACGGTCGCGGATCGCGCGCAGGCCGCGAGCAACTGGCGAATGCAGATGGCGCCCTCGTATGAACTCCGCGTGGGCCCGCGCAAATTGGAGTTAGAGCCCACGCTGGCCCCGGCCACGCAATGGAATCCGTCGCTGCCCGGCATCGTCACCGCAAGAAACGGAAAGTCGCACGCCCCTGGTTTTGTTCGCAGCGCCGCCTCCGCAAAGCCGCTGCCGGCAAGCGAGGAAGAGATCGCCTTCGCCCCCGTAGCCCAGCTCTCCCGCTGGATCGAGAGCCGTGACCTCACTTCCGAGCGCCTGACCGGGATTTATCTTCGCCGCATCGAGCGCTTCGATCCCAAGCTGCATTGCATCATCACGCTCACGCGCGACCACGCGCTTGAGCAGGCGCGCCGCGCCGATGCTGAGATTGCGGCGGGTCACTATCGCGGTCCGCTGCACGGCATTCCATGGGGCGCGAAAGATCTTCTCGACACCGCGGGCATTCCCACAACGTACGGCGCGGAGCCTTACCGCAACCGCGTTCCCAAACAGGACAGCGCGGTAGTTGCGCGCCTCAATGCCGCAGGCGCCGTGCTCATCGCCAAGCTGAGTCTGGGCGCGCTGGCTCTCAACGACATCTGGTTCGGCGGCCAGACCATGAATCCCTGGCTGCTTGAGGAAGGCTCTTCCGGTTCGAGCGCAGGCCCCGGCTCGGCCACTGCGGCGGGGCTTGTGGGCTTTGCCATCGGCAGCGAAACTGGCGGCAGCATCGTGAGTCCGTCCATGCGCTGCGGGGTCACGGGCCTGCGACCCACCTATGGCCGCGTGCCGCGCACTGGAGCAATGACGCTCTGCTGGTCGCTCGACAAACTCGGGCCCATGGCACGGTGCGTGGAAGACACCGTGCTGGTGCTGAACGCGATTACAGGCCCCGATCCCGGCGACCTGGCCAGCGTTCCCAGCACGCTCTCGTTCCATTCCGGCGCAAGCGTTGCAGGGCTTCGCGTTGGCTATTTCCCAGCATGGATGAAAGAGAGCCCCGCGACCGATGTGGACCGCGCAGCACTCGAAACTGTGAAGAAACTCGGCATGAAGGCTGTCGAAGTCTCCATTCCCGACTGGCCTTACGACTCGCTCAATCTCATCCTGTTTGCCGAAGGTGCGGCAGCGTTTGAGGAATTGACATTGAGCCACAAGGTGGACGAGTTGAAGGCCCAGGTCCCGGACGCATGGCCCAATGTGTTTCGCCAATCGAGATTCTTGTCAGCGGTCGATTTCGTGCAGACGGATCGGTTCCGCCGCAAGGTGGCGGAGGAGATGGTGCGCGTGTTTTCGCAAGTGGATTTGCTGTTGGTGCCCTCGTTGCGCGATGAAATGCTGGTCATCACCAACTTCACCGGCCATCCATCGCTCACCATGCGCGCCGGATTTGTTGAAGTGTCGGAAGCGCGCAGCGATTGGGCGCCCGACCCGAAACATCCGTTGCCAAAGTTCTCGCCGCCCCGCCGCGTGCCGCATGGGGTTACGCTCATCGGCCGCCTGTTCGACGAAGGCACGCTGGCGCAGGCGGGCATGGCTCTTGAAGCCGCTTTCGCCGTCGCTGCAGAACACCCGCCAGGGTTCTAAATAGTTCGAGGCTGTCATCGAAACGGATGCCCCAGGTCTCGCTTCTGAGACCTGGGGCATCCACGGTTGAGTTTGTAGTATCCCATCCTTTTCGAAAAAGCCGAAGAGGATGGGCACCCGAAGTGATTGGCTGCTTCGGCGCTGCGCAGGTCACTTCCCCGCGATTTGCAGTGGAATTTCCGTCGATCCTATGTGGGAACCGGCGACATCGCGAACGGCAATGTGCAGGAAGATCTTTCCCGAGGGCAGATCGATCACCGTGCGAAGTGGAATTCCGGTTTCAAGCCGGCGCTGATAGAGTTCGGGCGAGAGCTTGAGGGTCAGGCCGCGATCGGCAAAGTTCAAGCGCTTTCCATCGGCAGCGTAGCCTACCAGCGTCACCTCCAACTGACATTGCCGCGTGCCCTTGGGATCGGCGTCGCAGGCGAGAGTGCGGGTGTTGACGAGAGAGTCGACTACGTAGCGCTTGACGGGCGGCTTGAGGTTGGCGGCCAGACTGCCGGCGGGTCCATCGGCGAGCTTCGGGCCGGCCACGATGTCGGGCGCGTCGGCGGGCAATACACGGGATTCGAACAGGACCTGCGTTGCCGGAGGCGCGCCGAACTGGGTCGCTTCCATAATCAGGGTGTTTTCCGGGGCGTTGGCGGGCTTTTTGGCCTCTTCTGCAAAATAGCCTCCGCGATAGGAAAGAGAATAGGACCCGCCGTCTATCTCAACTTTGATGTGGTGATAAGTGCCGTCTTTCAACTTGGACGGAGGCGCATAACTGACGGTGTAGTAATGCGCGCCATCGGCGAGGGCCTGTGCGATCGACTCTCCGAAGTCGTTGGTGTTGATGTAGGCGCGCCCGCCGGTTTCACGCGCAACCTGCCGCATGGTCTCATGATCACTGGCGATGTCACTGACAAACTGGCCTGTCGCCGCGCCCAGGTTTTCGAGTTGGCCATTGCCATTAGGGCTGAGTTCATTCGAGAATCTGTGTTTTTCAGCCGAGAGGATGGAGAGGCCAAGCAGTCCGCGCGCATCGATGGGATACATGGCCACGCGGGCAGAGGCCAGCATCGCCGTGGCCGCGCGAATTTGCGGTTCATAGACGCGCATGACCGAGGAAGGATCGGGCAACATTAGCGCGTTCGGGTCGGGAATGATGGAGACCGGGAACGATCCGGAGAACCAGATCAGGTTTTTGCGACCCGGGATACCGCCGAGATAGCGAGCCAGTTCGCGCAGAGCCTGCAGAGTGATGGTCATCCGCATGTCGGTTTTGAAGGAGGAGTTCTCCGCTTCGAATTGCCGCATCATCTCAGCGACGCGAGCCAACGCGCCTGCTGCAATCATTTCTTTTGAGGGACTTACCTCTTCCATTGTGGTGTCCATCACCGGGGATGGCCCTGCCGCTTCCTGGGGATTGTTGACGGCCTTCACGATGGCAGTGGGATCCTGGGTAAAGCCCTGCACCAACCGCAACCGGGACGACAGTGTGAAGAGCACCAAGGGCGTACCCGGCGCAATCTTGCCGAGGTAGGCGATCATCTGCTTCCGCACCTGCATTTGATCTTGAACGGGTGTGTTGAGGCCGTCGAGCAGCAGCACGTTGACCGCTGTCGCGGGCGGGTACTGTGGCGCATTGTTATAGACGTTGGGAGGCAGGGCGGCGTGCGGGGCGACGGGCGCGGTGATTCCGAGTTTCTGCTCCTCGAAGGAGAGGACAGGCTGCTCCTTGCCGTCCTCAAAGATGTGGAAACGGCTCTTCTCGATTCCGCGGACGGGCTGACCCTTGTTGGTCACCGAGATATCGACCAGCACTCGGTTGGTTTCGCTATGCAGAAGCACCATCGGAGATCCCATGGGGACGGTGTCCTGAGAGATCGCGGTTCGAGGAGTGCCCAAGGCCATCGTAAGGAGAATTGCGAGGAAGGTGGTGGACACGATGGGCCTGCGACTCTGGCGCAAGCCAACGACTGAAGAAGCGATAGAAAGAAGGCGCATGGAACCTCCTGACGAGGTGATATCGATTCAAGTGAGAACCTCGTGAACACAACGGGGATTCCGCTGGTTCAACGAACGAAGTCGAGGTTGCTGAAAAGTGCTCCCATTGTAGTCCGCCGGGACCGGCGGAGCTGAGCGACGGACAGGAAATAGCGGGCGGCCGGAAGAAATAGCCTACAATTCCTGCAGCGGAACACACCCCCACACCGGAGCCAACTCTTATGCCAGTGAAGTCCACCCGCCTTATCCCTGCGATCGTCCTGATTGCGGCTGTGACCTTGTTCGCGGCCGAGAAGCCCAAGCCTGCCGCGAAGGCGCCTGCGGCCACCGATCCTTATGCCGAGGTTCAACCGGCCACCGAAACGCTGGACTTGAATATGTACCAGCGCATTCGCGACGAGGGGTTGAATCACTCGCACGTGATGGAATTCGCCTCCGCGCTGATGGATGGCATCGGGCCGCGGCTCACGGGCTCTCCCAACGCGAAAAAGGCCAATGAGTGGACGCGGGATACGCTGACCAAAATAGGCCTGGAGAATGCGCACCTTGAAGACTGGGGCGAGTTCGGCATGGGCTGGCAGCAGTTGAACACCTGGGCGCGCATGGTCACGCCGGATACCGCGGTGCTGATTGTGCAGGCGACGCCGTGGTCGCCCTCGACTGCCGGACCTGTTACGGGCGATGTCGTTTTCGTGAACATCAAGGAAGAGAAGGACCTCGATCAGTACAAGGGCAAGCTGGCCGGTAAAGTGGTGCTCTATGGCGCCATGCGCGATGTGCCTCCGGTGGAAAAGGCCCTGTTTGAGCGATACACCGAGAAGGAACTGGAGGAGATCGCCGAGTTTCCGGTGAACGCCGGCGCGGGCGGTGTAGCTCCGGAGATGCAGGCGCGCATAAAGGCCTATGTGGATCGCTTGCGGCTGGTCGACAAGGTGGCGCAGTTCTTCGCGGACGAGAAAGTGGCCGTGGTGATTGAACCCAGCCGCGATGGCAAGAACGGCGCCGGTTCAGGTGGCACACTCTTTGACGACAACGGCGCCACGCTTGGCCGCACTCCGTATGTTGCGGACAAGCGCGTCAAGATTCCGGTTGTGGTGGCGGCCATCGAGAGCTACGGGCGTCTCTACCGGTTGACGCAGGCGCACGTGCCGGTGAGTGTGGAGATCGATGTCGAGAGCAAGGTGACCGGCGAGCACGATCATGGCTTTGACACAGTCGCCGAGATTCCGGGCACCGATCCGAACTTGAAGGAGCAGGTCGTGATGCTGGGCGGCCACCTGGATAGCTGGATTGCCGGCACCGGCGCTACCGATAATGGTGCAGGCACCATCGTGGCGATGGAGGCGGTGCGCATCCTGAAGGCGCTGGACGTGAAGCCGCGCCGCACCATTCGCATTGCGCTGTGGACGGGCGAAGAGCAGGGGCTGTTCGGCTCAAAGGGCTATGTAACCCAGCATTTTGGGTCGGCCAAGCTCTCCACTGAACCCGACCAGGTGGCGCTGCCGGAGTTCCTGCGCAGAGCCGTGGGGCAGCTGGAGGTGAAACCGGAGCAGAAGCTCATCTCCGCGTACTTCAACGTGGATAACGGCACCGGGAAGATTCGGGGCATCTACACGCAGGGCAACGGGGCCATTGCGCCCATCTTTGCACAGTGGATTGCTCCGCTGAGGGATCTTGGCGTGTCCACAATCACGCTGCGGAACACGGGGGGAACCGACCACCTGAGCTTCGATGCGGTGGGGATTCCGGGCTTCCAGTTCATCCAGGACATGCTGGACTACGAGAGCCGCACGCACCACTCGAACGAGGATGTGGTGGAGCGGCTGCAAGCCTCCGATCTGAAGCAGATTGCCACGGTGGAGGCGATTTTCGTGTACAACGCGGCACAGCGCGACCAGATGATGCCGCGCAAGCCCTTGCCGAATCCGGAACTGGAGCAGAAACTGCGCGAGCCGCTGCAGGGGATATTTCCGGGCGCCATGCCGACGGAAGAGAAGAAGTAATGTTTTGCCGGGCCGTGTTGACGCTGCTGTCGACACGGCCTGAAATCAGACCGGCCCGCGAAGCGGCCCGCACCCATTCTCCGAGGGATTCTGCTACACTGATCCAAGCGCATCAAAGGGAATAACGCACCAGGCCGCGCCCGGCGATACGCATCCGCAACGCGTGTTCGGGGAGTGGCTCAGCCTGGTAGAGCACCTGGTTCGGGACCAGGGGGTCGGAGGTTCGAATCCTCTCTCCCCGACCATCAAAATCAACAACTTGCAGGCGGGTAGGCCCGACCCTCTGGTGTTGGCCCAGGTGCTCTAGTCCTGGAAGGCGCGTCAATATTGGGTCTTCCACTCAATCCAGGATGCACCGCCATCTACAAAAGCATCTACAGTCAGAAGGGATTTTGCTCGTTGAGTTGTGGTTCCCTGTGGTTCTTGAGGACTCTGCCGAGTGCAAATTGACCGGCCCCGAATTTCCCTAGAAGCTAACATTCAGTCCGGAA
>PLXP01000192.1:1101-10642 GCA_003151435.1 Acidobacteriaceae bacterium | reverse complement strand
GGTTGGGGCGGGAATACAATTGGAGGGAGGGCCGCCCGCCGCGTCAAGGAATGAGGGAGTTGGCGCGGGTTGAAGGACCAAGAGATGTCGACCTGCGGTGCGACATGTGAAGGGGCCTGGTAAAACGTCAAAAGTCGACCAGCGATGCGTCGAAAAGCGGCAAGAAATGCCGTGGAAGGCGGCGGAATTCGGGGTTCGCAAGGGTTTTTGAGGGCATTGTTTGGAGCGTGTTTGGATGGTTGTTGGCGCGGTGGGAGGGAGGGAAGGGGGACCGGGATTTGAAACGCCGAAGGGTCGGGGTTCGTGTTCTCCCACCCTTCCGCAAAAGCGGCGAAGGGATGGGGTAGCCAGCTTTGTGGTTGGTCCGGGAAAAAGCCGGGGAGGGTGGGAGACCTGCCGCTTCTGTGAATCCCACCCTTGAAAATCCAAGGGTGGGGCACCCAGGTTTGTGGTTGATCCGGGAAAAAGCCCGGGAGGGTGGGGCACCCAGTTTCGTTGGGATTCGGAAGATCTGAGCGCTACTTGAGCGGTGCGGACTTTGCGCGACGGGCGTGGATCTTTTCGAGAGCCGCATTGAAGCGCTGCGATTTTTTCGGCGCCAATGAGTCCTCGATGCCCTTGCGGTAGCCGCCGAGATAGATGGAGTACATCACCGCAAGCGAGCAGCCGATGCCAAAGACAAAACCGAAACAAAGTCCGAACAATGCGGCGGGACCAAAAGAGGTCATCGTACTTGCCCTCCGCGGCTTTTCAACTATACCGCGACC
The DNA here is from genome assembly GCA_003151435.1 of Acidobacteriaceae bacterium. Lineage (GTDB taxonomy): Bacteria > Acidobacteriota > Terriglobia > Terriglobales > Acidobacteriaceae > Telmatobacter. The sequence goes on along the minus strand of PLXP01000192.1, from coordinate 9,875 downwards.
GTAAAGCTGTCTTCAGTGCGCGTCACCGCATGGTAGAGTGTGTCGCGTTCCACGGGTACACGGCCGGCTTCGGTGATCAGGCGGCACAGTTCCGTGCGCGTCATGCCCTGCGGGGTGGTGGCGCCAGCGTCGTGGTAGATCTTCTCCTCGATGACCGTGCCGTCAAGATCGTCGGCGCCAAAACGCAGCGCGATCTGCGCGATCTTGGGCGTCATCATCTGCCAGTAGGCCTTGATGTGCGGGAAGTTGTCGAGCAGCAGGCGGCTGACCGCGACCTGGCGAATGTCGGTAAGGCCCGTGGTCACCGGGAGGTGGTCCAGCGGCGTGTTCTCCGGATGAAACGCCAGCGGAATGAAGGTCTGGAAGCCGCCGGTCTCGTCCTGCACGGCGCGCAACTTCAGCAGGTGGTCCACGCGGTCTTCGTCGTTCTCAATGTGGCCGTAGAGCATGGTGGCGTTGGACTTGAAACCCAGCTTGTGGGCCAGCCGGGCCGTCTCCAGCCATTCGTTGCCGTCGATCTTGTGGTCGCAAATGATGGACCGCACGCGGGAGGCAAAGATCTCAGCGCCGCCGCCCGGCATGGAGTCGACCCCGGCCTCGCGCAGCTTGATCAGAGTCTGCTCGATGGTCAACTTGGCACGCCGCGCAAAGAAGGCGACTTCGACCATGGTAAACGCCTTGATGTGCACCTTGGGAAAGCGCTGCTTGAGGCCGCGCACCAGGTCGAGGAAGTACTCGAGCGGCAGGTCGGGGTGGAGGCCGCCGACGATGTGGAACTCGGTGACCGCCTCGGAGTAGCCGGAGGACGCCGTCTCCCAGGCTTCCTCCAGCGCCATGGTGTAGCCGGCGGGGTCGCCCTTCTTGCGGCCAAAGGCGCAAAGCTTGCAAGCCGCAACGCAGACATTGGTGGGGTTGATGTGGCGATTGACGTTGAAATAGGTCACGTCGCCATGCATACGCTCGCGCACGTAATTGGCCAGCCAGCCCACCGCCAGCACATCGGACGAGCCGTAGAGCGTGAGTCCGTCGCTGAAGTCGAGCCGTTCGCCTGCCATGACCTTGGCTGCAATGGGTTCAAGCCGTGGATCGTGGGTTCTGAAGGGGGTGCGTGCCGGGGCGTCGTGAGGGTCTGCCTGCATACTCTGATGATACCGAAAAACCGGAAACGCTTCATTTTCTTGGGGCTTTGGTGACGACCCGGCGAGACAAACCCGTAAACCAGCGCCCTTTCAAACCGTCGTGCTGTTCAGAAATTCCTACGCAAGGTTGAGCGTCTTGCGAAGACTGCTGGGCTCGCGCTGGATCTTTTCCTGGAGCAGCGTGATGGCATAGATCAGTTGCTCTGGACGAGGCGGGCAGCCCGGAACGTAGATGTCCACGGGAATGATCTGGTTTACGCCCTGGACCAGCGCGTAATTGTTGAACACGCCACCCGACGTGGCGCACGCGCCCATGGAGATCACCCATTTGGGCTCAGGCATCTGGTCGTAAAGCCTGCGGATGACTGGCGCCATTTTGTTGGAGACGCGGCCCGCAATCACCATCAGGTCAGACTGGCGCGGAGAGGGCCGGAAAACCTCGGCGCCGAAGCGCGCGATATCGAAGCGCGATGCCCCCATCGACATCATCTCGATGGCGCAGCAGGCCAGGCCGAAGGTCATGGGCCAAACCGAGCTCTTGCGCACCCAGTTCACCGCGAAATCCAACGTTGTGAGAAAGACGCCCTCCGGCTCTTCGTAGCCGTAGTTCACTTCCTGAACCTTGGCGCGGTTGTTGGCACTGCTCTCCATGTTCCCGAAAAGATAACGATCGCGCTCGAGTTTCGCCGCCATTCGTCCATCATACCTCCAGCGACGTGAGGACAGCGCGACACCCCTGCACTTTAAGATGGGGTCATTTCCAGCCTCGCATCGCGTGTTGGTGGCCGCAACCGACTCCGCCGTGGCGGTCGCAAAATGAGGGCTCCCTACTGCGGGCAGGCCGCGGGTACGGAGTGAAGCTCCGGGGGGAGAGTCCATCCACCCGGCAGCCACAATGTGAGGGAAAACCGCATCCAGTGCAACGCGCCTCGCGGCGTCGCTTTGCCCGCCGCTGCCGACTCGACCTGGTGCGGCGTTCGGGAGGAGGCCACGGCCCAATTCTGCGCGTACGGCGCGGGATCGGCCACCCCCGGAATCAGGCGGGCATCGAGAATGCTCAATTCCCCCGCCGCTGCTCCCTTCTGCAACTCGAGCAAGCGCGCGATTGCCNNGACCGGAAAATGTGCTGACCCTCCCGGAAAGCCGCCGGATCGGCCAGGAAGCGGAAGCTGCGCGGATTCCAGCCGATTGCGTCTTGCGCCCGCAGTCCGTAGGTGGTCCCTATCTCGCGCTCGTTGATGGAGTCGTAAGGCAGCGTCGCCAGCAGCAGTGCGTCCGGAAATCCAGCCGGCTGCGCTCGGTCGACCGCCAGGTCCCATCCGCTGTAGCCGGCCTGTCCCGGGGCGATGGGCAGGACCCGGAAAACCCAGCCCTGGCCGATGGGGGTCCTCCATTCCCGGGCGGAAGTCACATCGCCTTCGATGACGACCTTGTTGCAGGCTGCGGCATGGCCGACGGCGGCGGACAGGGCCAGCACGACGATCGCGAGGCCGCTCGCAATGGTCCGTCGCTTTGGAATTGCCTTCATCCCGCTGGTTTTCAGCATTCTTCTATTTTCGCCGAGCACCCCGGTGCTTGAGGCAAATTGGCCCGGGATCAATTACGCTATGATGGAACGTTCACGCAATGCAATCGCTCAACAACGCCCTCCAGCCGCCGATCTGGCTGACCAGGGACATGCTTCAGCATTGGCTTCGCGGTGAAGCCGCAGTCGGGTTGTAACCCTTCCATCCTGTCTTGCCTCCGGGCCTTTACTTATCGACTTCTTTTGGAGCGGAACGAAAATGCGGTGTTGTCGAATCAGCCTGCTTGTGCCTGTTTTGTTGGGTTTGCCAGCCCTTACCCTGGCCCAATCGCCCGGCTCTGCCCCGGCAACCCAGGCCCAGGTCGCAGCCCTGCAGCAGGCGGTGCAAAATGCCCAGATGTCAGGGGACAACGCCTGGATGCTGATGTCGGCAGCCCTGGTCTTGTTGATGACGGGGCCGGGCCTGGCTCTGTTTTATGGCGGCCTGGTTCGCAGAAAAAACATTTTGGGCACCATGATGCAGAGTTTCGCCATGATGGGGCTCGTAACCATACTTTGGGCGCTGGTCGGCTACTCGCTGGCCTTCGGACACGGCAACGCCTTCATTGGCGGCTTCGAGCACGTGTTTCTTCGCGGGGTCGGTCTGGGGCCATCGAGCTATGCGCCCACCATTCCAGAGCAGACCTACATGATTTACCAACTCATGTTCGCCATCATCACCCCCGCACTCATCACCGGGGCGTTTGCCGAGCGCATGAAGTTCAGCGCCATGGCGATCTTCCTGTCGCTGTGGTCGCTGTTCGTCTACAGCCCCATGGCGCACATGGTGTGGGGCATTGGCGGCCTGCTGAACGCCACCGGCGGCCACATTCCCAGCCTTGATTTTGCGGGCGGCACAGTCGTCCACGTCACCTCCGGCGTCTCCGCGCTGGTCACCGCCATCTACCTGGGCAAACGCATCGGCTACCCCAAAGTGCCCATGCCACCGCACTCCATGGTGTTCAGCTTCATCGGAGCATGCTTGTTGTGGGTGGGCTGGTTCGGCTTTAATGCGGGGAGTGCGCTCAGCTCCGGGCCGCTGGCCACCAGCGCCTTTATCAACACCCACTTCGCCGCCGCCGCCGCTGCCCTGGGTTGGACCATCGCGGAATGGATTCACAACGGCAAGCCCACCGCGTTGGGCGCCATCTCCGGCGCAGTCGCCGGACTGGTGGCCATCACCCCAGCCTCCGGCTTTGTTCAGCCCATGTCCGCCCTGCTGATCGGGCTCATCGCGGGGGTGTTCTGCTCGTTCATGGTCTTCGAGGTCAAAAGCCGTCTGGGCTACGACGACTCTCTTGACGCCTTTGGCGTACATGGCGCCGGCGGAACCTTTGGCGCCCTGCTTACGGGCGTCTTTGCGGTCAGCGTCATCAACCCGGCCTTTGGCAGCGACGCGGCTGGGAAGCCGCTGCCGACGGGCGGGCTCGACGGCCATTGGGGCCAGTTGCTCAACCAGGCCACGGGAGTCGGCGTTGCCTGGGCAATTTCCATCGTCGGTACATTGGTGTTGCTTTTCATCGTGGATAAGCTCGTGGGTCTGCGCGTTTCGCCTGAAGACGAAGCTGCTGGTCTCGATCTCTCCCAGCACAACGAAGAAGGCTACGATTTCAACTCCTGATTCATCGGAAGGAAAACATTGCGCTGGGCTGGCACACTTTGCCGTCCAGCCTGATACGCTGTCAAACGAGGCATTTGCACATGGTCAAGATTGAGGCGGTTCTCCAGCCCTCCAAGCTGGATGCGGTCAAGGATGCTCTGCTGGAAGCAGGCATTGAAGGAATGACGATTCTCGAGGCGCGCGGGCACGGCCGCCAAAAGGGCCACACCGAGTTCTATCGCGGTCGGGAGTACACGGTCGATCTTCTCCCCAAGGTCAAGATCGAGATGGTGATCACCGACGAATTGAAGGAGAAAGCGCTCCAGGCCATCATCGGCGCAGCTCGCACCGGGCGCATCGGCGACGGAAAGATCTTTGTCAGCCGCGTCGAAGAAGCCATTCGTATCCGTAACGACGAACGCGGCGAAACCGCGCTGTAGCAACTTTGCGGAATCGCCGCCGCTGCTCTTGAAGTCTTGAGCTGAGCTTCTTTTCGCGTACTGAAAAGGGCCGGCGCAGGCTTTGGTTGCCTCATATCGATCGATTAACCCGACAGGATCGTGTACTTTCGACATCAGGTAACCTTGGAAGCAGGCAGGCCCTTCGGTCCCTTGTTTTTGCGGTTTGGGGGTCAAGCCTCAAGGCTTTCCACGCCGCGGACGACTGATCACTTGAAACCAACAACTGACCGCTGTCCGTCATGGAAATTCACGTTCCGCTCACACATCGATTATTCTGATTGAACATCCTTTTTTGCTTCGGCGAGACCCACAGACCACTCATGAACCCAATCGCAATCACGGTTGACGATCTAAGGGAGCAGTATCTCCGGGAGATGGCGCTTGTCCGCCAGACCTACGAGCGCACGGGCGACGGCACCGCCGCCATCCGCCGCCGCTCCGCCGTGGTCGATCGGATCCTCATCGAGATGTGGCGCCGCGCCTTCGCCGGGCATCCGGGGCAAAATGTCTCGCTGCTGGCGCTGGGCGGCTACGGGCGCAAAGACCTGTTCCCCTTCTCCGACATCGACGTGTTGTTTGCCTTTGCCGACGACAAGACCGAGGCTCAGGCCAAGGACGCGGTGCGGGCCATCATCCAGGGCATGTGGGACATCGGTCTTCGGGCCAGCCCCAGTTCGCGCACGCTCAAGGAGGCCGGCCGCTTCGATCCTGACAATCTTGAGTTCACGCTGGCCACGCTGGACCGACGCTTCCTTGCCGGCCAGTTCCCGCTCTATCAGCAACTCCACCAGACCATTCTTCCCGGCCTCGTCCTCAGCGAGTGGAACACCATCACGCAGAAGCTGGGCGAGATTGCCCGCGCCCGTCACGCCAAGTACGGCAACACCATCTTTCACCTGGAGCCCAACCTGAAGGAGTGTCCTGGCGGTCTGCGCGACTACCATCTCGCCGTCTGGTTTGCGCTCCTGTTTCACTTGAAGGAGACCCGCGAATGGCCGCGACAGCGCGGCGGCGTCTTCCAGAGCGCCCGCGGAGACGCAGAGGCCGCTTTCGACTTCCTCGCCGCATCTCGATGTTTTCTCCACTTCCGCCACGGCCGCGACGACAATACGCTCGACTGGCAGTCACAGGATGAAGCCGCAGCCAACTCCATCGGTCTCGAGACGCGCGGCACTGCCGACCCCGCTTACTGGATGCGGACGTATTACCGGCACGCGCGCGTCATCTATCGGCGCGCGGCACTGCTGATGGAAAACCTGCCGGCCCCGGTCAGCTTCTATCGCCAGTTTCGCCGCCGCCGCACGCCCATTGCAGGCACCGATTTCATCCTCGACCAGGGCCGCATCGATATTCTTCCCGGTGCGCAGTTCAGCGATACCAGCCCAGTGCTGCGCATCTTTTCGCTAATGGCCACCCACGGCTATACACTCTCGCAGGCGGCCGAAGACCGCATCGCCGACGCGTTGCCCGCGCTGGCTATCCACATCCCTGAAGGCCCCTACCTCTGGAATTCCCTGCGCGAAGTGCTGCTGGGACCCCACGCCGCTCACGCCCTGCGCACCATGCATGCCCTGGGCGTGCTTGAAATGCTGCTGCCGGAGTTCCACGGCATCGACGCACTCGTCATCCGCGACAGCTATCACCGCTACACGGTGGACGAACACACTTTCCTGACCATCGACAATGTGCATGGGCTGCGGCAACCCGCGCACGATTACGAACAGCGCCTGGCGCAACTGCTGCCCGAGATTGACCGGCTCGACCTTTTCCTCCTCGCCCTGCTGTTGCACGACACCGGCAAGGCCCGGCGCGAAGGCGAGCATACCGGCCAAAGCGTCGAATTGGCCGACAGCTTCATGGCGCGGCTCGACTTCGACTCCGAAGAGCGCGAGACCGTGCTGAAGCTCATCCGCCACCACCTTGAAATGTCGAACACTCTGCGACGCGACATTTTCGACCTGGAAAACGTGCGCGGATTTGCCGACAAAATCGGCAGCCCGACGCTGCTGAAGATGCTCACGCTGCTGACCTATGCGGACATCAAAGCGGTGAATCCTGAAGCCCTTACGCCGTGGAAGGCCGAAAGCCTGTGGCAGCTTTACATGGCCACCGCCAACTTCATGGACCGCAGCGTCGACGAAATCCGCTATCACGCCGCCATCGACCCCACGCTGCTTAACCGCCTCCGCTCAATGGTGCAAGCCGGCCAATACGAAGCGTTGGGGAAATTCCTTGAAGGCTTGCCGCAGCGCTATCTGCAAACACGGCTTCCGGAGCACATTCGCAATCACTTTCAACTGGCGCTTCATCTCGACGACGATCCGGTTCAACTGGATCTGCGGCCACTTCGCCAGCTCTTCGACCTCACCGTGATTGCGCGCGACCGCAGCCGGCTTTTCGCCGATGTGGCCGGTGCACTGGCAGCCTGGGGCATGAATATCGTCAAGGCTGGAGCCTTCTCGAACGAAGCCGGCGTGATCGTGGACAGCTTCCAGTTTTCCGACGTCTTCCGCACTCTGGAACTGAACCCGAGCGAGAAGGGCCGCTTCATCGAGTACCTGCACGACGTGGTGGCGCAGAAGGTCCCCGTGGAGCAGTTGCTTGAAGCGCGCCGCCACACGATGCAACCGAGCAATATCAAGGTCGAGGTTGCGACGCGGCTGCAGTTCGATTCCGCGTCTTCCACGCACTCCACGCTGCTGCAGGTGGTTGCGCAAGATGGGCCCGGCCTGCTGCGTCAGATCGCGTTGGTGCTCAGCACCCATCAGTGCAACATTGAAGTAGCCCTCATCGACACCGAGGGCGAAACCGCGATTGACGTCTTCTATCTCACCAGCCAGGGCGCGAAACTCACCCCTGAGACGCAGCAGCAACTGGCAGCCGACTTGACTGCCGCTCTGGAATCCATGCGCGTCCCCGCATAAATCAGCGAACGCGCGAACTCGCTATGCTTTCTCCTCCCGTGCAATCTCCCTCTCGCGCAGCCACGTGAAGATCACCGGCGTCACAATGAGCACGTGAAGCAGCGAACTCAACATCCCTCCCAGCACCGGCGCCGCCAGCGGCCGCATGAACTCTGCTCCCGTGCGCGTGGACCACAACAGCGGCAACAATCCCGCAACCACCGTCGCCACCGTCATCACCTTGGGGCGCAGGCGCAACAGCGCGCCTTCCATCACGGCCGAGTGCAGCCCCTCGCGCGTCAGCCTGCCCTCCAAGGCCTTGCGCCGCGCCACGGCTTCTTCGAGATAGATCACCATCACCACGCCTGTCTGCACCGCGGTTCCGAATAACGCGATGAACCCCACCCACACCGCGACTGAGAAATTCAGCCCCAGCGCCTTCACCAGAAAAACGCCACCCGTGAGCGCGAACGGCACCGCCAGCAGCACGTGCGCAGCCTCTTTCGCGGAGTGATAGGTGCGATAGAGCAGCGCGAAGATCACAAGCAGCACCAGCGGAATCACCAGTTCAAGCCGTTTGCGCGCGCTGATCTGGTTTTCGAATTGGCCGCTCCAATCGACGTAGTAACCCGCGGGCATCTGCACGCGCTCGGCAACCTGCCGCCGGGCATCTTCCACAAAGCCGCCCACGTCGCGACCTCGCACGTTCAGTAGTACAGCCCCGCGCAGCAGGCCGTTTTCGCTTTGGATCATCGAAGGCCCCAACGTGGTGCGCGTGCTTGCAACTTCGTTCAGGGGAATTTCCGCTCCATTGCTCCCGGTGACCAGCACCTCGCCGAGTTGTTGCGGATTGTCGCGAAAGTCGCGGGCATAGCGCACGCGCACCGGAAAGCGCTGGCGTCCTTCGATGGTCGTGGTCAGGTTCTTGCCGCCAATCGCGGTTTCAATCACGTCTTGCACGTCCGCAACGTTGAGGCCGTAGCGATCCGCCGCGGGTCGGTTGATGGTCATCTCAAGGTAGGGCGCGCCCGTAGTGCGTTCCGCATACACATCGGTCGCTCCGGGAACCTGGCGCACCACGTTCTTGATCTCTTCCGACTTGGCTTC
>PLXP01000192.1:0-1086 GCA_003151435.1 Acidobacteriaceae bacterium | reverse complement strand
TTGGGCTTGAATGTGACGGTCGTTTCGCCCATGTTCACAGGCGCGGGATCAGTGGATGTCTCCGCACGCCCCACCTTCCCCACCACCATCGCCACGGCGGGATCGGCAGCAATGATGCGGTCCTGCTGGCGCATGATCTCCGTGGCCTTCGTCAGCGAGATACGCGGGTCGGTGATGGGCATGAACAGCGCCGTCTCCTCATCAAGCGGCGGCATGAATTCGGAGCCAATGGTGGTTGCGGTGTAAACGGCTGCGGCAAACAACAGCAGCGCCACACCAAGCGTGATCGCCCTGTGGCGAAGCGCCCATCCCAGCACGGGCCGGTACAAGCCGCGCAGACCGCGCATCACCGGGTTGTCTTCTTCGCGATGCAGCTTGCCGCGGATAAGAAACGTGCACAGAACCGGCACCAGCGTGATGGCGAGAATGGTTGACCCCGCCATGGCAAACGTTTTGGTGAATGCCAGCGGATGAAACATCTTGCCTTCCATGCCGGTGAGCGCGAATACCGGAATGAAAGCCAGAATGATGATAACCATGGCGAAGGAGATGGGCCTACCCACAAGCCGTGCGGCTTCGAGCGTGATCTCCCAGATATGGTCGCGGTAATTGCCGTGCTCTTCTTCGTATTTCTCCGCCTGGCGAATCACGTTTTCCGTCATCACGATGCCCGCATCCACCAGAACGCCGATCGCGATTGCGATTCCTCCCAGCGACATGATGTTTGAGCTGATGCCCGCTTCTTTCATGAACAGAAAGGAGCCAAGCACAGCAAGTGGCAGAGGAATGGTCACCACAAGGATGCTGCGGAAGTGCCAGAGGAAAAGAACGTGCGCCAGCGTGACCAGCACAATCTCTTCAATCAGTGCGTAGCGGAGCGTATCAACGGCATGATCGATGAGAATGCTGCGGTCATAGAACGGAACAATCTTCACGCCCGCTGGAAGACCTGGCTCAATCTCATCGATCTTTTTCTTCACCGCGTCAATCACTTCGCGGGCGCTCGCTTCGTAGCGGATGATCACCACTCCGCCCACTGCCTCTTTGCCGTTCTTATCGAGAGCGCCGCGCCGCAACTCCGTTCCA
>PLXP01000020.1 GCA_003151435.1 Acidobacteriaceae bacterium | reverse complement strand
TGGTTTGACGCGGTCGGCGGAAACGCTGTTTTTGTCAACAACTACAACAGGGAGTTTTCTGTAACGGGATGCAAGTTCACCGAGACCGGTGATAGCGCGATGTGCTTCGTTGGAGACCTCGCGCAAACGAACGGAGCGCAGCGGGCGTTTCCGCATGAATGCCAGGCCAGCAATAATCTTGTTCACGACTGTGGCGTTTATGGAAAACAGATCGCCGGCGTTTACATCTCGCGAGCAAAGCGGATCACAGCCAGCCACAACCTGATCTATAACATGCCACGCGCCGCTATCTGCATAGGAGACAGCACATGGGGCGGCCATGTCATCGAATTCAACCACACCCACGACACAGTTCTCGAAACCAGCGACCATGGCCCATTCAATGCATGGGGGCGCGACCGTGCCTGGAGCCTTGCGCAATCGCACGGTCCCTACACGGCCGACCGCAGCATCGATGCCTACGACGTTCTGGTAGATGCCATGGAGCCGGTCATCGTGCGCAGCAACTTCTTCGATGAAAAGTCCGGGTGGGGTCTCGATCTGGACGATGGCGCTTCGAATTACAAGATATACAACAACATTTCCATCGGAGGAGTGAGTTTCAAGTGGCGCGAGGGAGCGTACCGCGAAGTTCACAACAATATCTGGTACAAGTCGCGCGTCGCTCCGTGCTTCCACGTAGGCAATAACTATAATCACGACCGCTACTACAACAACATCACGGTCATGGATTCCAGCGACATGCAATGGCCTGCGGGCTGGCCATGGTGGCCCCAAATGTTTCTCTCGGTGATTGCTCCACCCGCAGTAGGTCCTTGGTTCGATGAGGTGGATCATAACGTCTTTTATGCGGGAAAGGGCGAATTCCAAGTCGTCGTGGACCAGCTGCGTTCCGAAGGCGGGAAGCGAAACCCGCGCCGCTATAAGCTGGCAGAATGGCAGGCGCTGGGCTGGGACAAGAATTCGCTGTTCGCCGATCCGCTCTTCGTCGATCCGGAGAATCATGACTTCCGAGTGCGGCCGGAATCGCCGGCATTAAAACTTGGCTTTGCCAATTTCGAAATGGGGAAATGGGGATTGACCGAAGAATTTCCTGAGAAATGGCTCTCGGAGGATCCCAGCATCGTACCGCGAAGGAGGAGTCAAAAGTGAACCAAATCGCTCAAAGAATTGGAATGGTGATCGGCATCAGGTCCGACCACATAAGCGCGTATGAGACGGTGCACGCGGCATCTAATCCGGGCGTACGTGATTTACTGACCAAATACAACATGCACAACTTCTCCATATTCATCCAGAAGCTTCAGGAAGATCGTTACTACCTGTTCGGCTACTACGAGTACACCGGGAGCGATTACAAGGCTGACATGGAGAAGCTTGCCGCCGAACCTCGCAATCAGGAGTGGTTGCTCATGACCGATCCTATGCAGATTCCATTGCAGGGTGAGTGTTCGTGGTCGATCATGCGCGAGGTATATCACAACCCGTGAGGGGCGCTTTCTAGCGATATCGGCCACACTTGATTGAGAGGTCGATCTTGGCAGACAGCGATTCCAAATCCGACAAGACCGCATTCACGCCGTGCGATGCCAGTTTGGGGGCAGAGCACCGGCACAACTTACGCAGGGGAGAAGCGATGGCTATGAACTTCAACAGACGCGATCTACTGAAGGGCGGCGCCGCCCTTTCCGCAGGCTCATTGATCGACCCTCGGGGATTGGCCTTGGACCAGAAGCATGCTCATTCCGCCTCCGCGAGCGGCCCGTTCCAGCCGTCATGGAACTCGCTGCGGGGAATCCCTGTTCCACAGTGGCTCAGGGATGGAAAATTCGGCATTTACACCCATTGGGGCATCTATTCCGTTCCCGCATACGGCAAAAACGGTACCTGGTATGCCCACAACATTTATACTAACCCGGACTCCGATGACGCGAAGCACCATCTGGCCACGTACGGGCCGCTCGAGAAGTTCGGCTACAAGGATTTCATTCCCATGTTTACCGCCAGTCACTTCGACCCGGAAGAATGGGCGGAATTGTTCAAGAACGCGGGAGCGCGCTTTGCGGGGCCCGTAGCGGAGCATCACGACGGCTTTGCCATGTGGAATACGAAATACTCCGAATGGAACGCGTCGAAGATGGGGCCGAAGCGTGACGTTGTGGGAGAGCTCTCCAAGGCCTACAAAGCGCAGGGCCTCAAATTCCTCACCGCATTTCACCATGCCGAACACTGGTTCTACTTCCCCACATGGACCAAGCGGGCCGACCTTGGGGACCCGCGGTATTCCGGATTGTACGGAGAAGTTCATCCCGCGGACGCGCTGCCCGACAAGAAGTTCCTCGATACGTGGGAAGGCAAGTTGAAAGAGGTCGTGGACAACTACGATCCAGACGTGATCTGGTACGATTTCGGCCTGCAGTTGGTTCAGCAGTGGTACAAGAAGGACTTTGTCGCTTACTACTTCAATCGGGCAGCGCAGCGCAGTAAAGAGGTGACGGTCACTTACAAGTGGCACAACCTCACCCCCGGAGTCGGGATCTACGATCTGGAGCTCGGCCAGGAACAGCAGATGACCTATGCCGAATGGATCACCGATACGACCATCGACGCGGGCAGCGGGTGGGGGTACATCCGCGGGCTCGGTTTCAAATCCGTCAATGAACTGGTTACCGGCCTCGTGGATCGCGTCAGCAAGAATGGTTTCCTTCTGCTGAATGTCGGACCAAAGCCGGATGGCACCATTCCTGAACCGGCCAAGGAACGACTGCGCGGTATTGGGGATTGGCTGCGGATCAACGGCGAAGCCATTTACGGCACCAGCCCGTGGCTGGTGGCGGCGGAAGGGCCAACTGTCCTGAAGAAGAGCGGCCCGTTCAACGAAGACAACGCGCTCCAGTACACGCCGCAGGACATTCGCTTCACGTGTAAAGACGATTATCTGTATGCCACCTTCCTGGCATGGCCGGGAGAAAGGGCCGCAATCACAAGCCTGGTTCCGAAGGGGGAAACGTGGGCGGGATTGTACCCGTCCGAGATCGAATCCATCAAAATGCTCGGCAGCGACGAACCCATCAAATGGGAGTTCACAAAAGAAGCCCTGATGCTTACCACTCCGAAAAAGAAGCCGTGCAACGATGCCTTCGTTTACAAAATCAAGTTGAAGAAGCCATTCTGAGAGCGGCTCTTCAGCCATTCGTGCGGGGGGCGAGAGAATCCGGTGTGACGTTTAGAACTACAGGCCCGCGCCTGACTTGGAGCGATTTCACGCTGGCCGGCTGATGCTCATAGTCGAGACCCAACCGGGATTGCCGTGCCAAAGACTGTCAGGGGGCTCAGCAGGTACCCTCCGTTCTCTCGTCACTGCCTTGTAAGTAACACATAATAAAAGAGATGAGTTCTGGAGATCTCAATTGGAGGGGTGCGATTTGCCCAGCAGGTCCCGGGCATCGGTAATGTGCTGCTGCATGCAGCGCCTTGCGTCTTCCGGGTTTCGCCCCCGTATCGCGTCGTAGATTTTGCGATGGAACATCAATGGACGGTCCAGAGAAACACGATCCGAAAGCTGGCTCATGCTCATCAGCAGGGTACGATGGATGCTTTTAAAAAGTAGGTGGCAGATTCGGTTACCACTGGCCCGAAAGATCGCGTCATGAAAGGCCAGGTCCGCGTTCAGGCGCTCGCGCACGGTCTTGCTGCGCTCCATCGAAAAGATGGCATTGCGCAGCGTGGACAAGTCTTCCGCGGTGGCGCGTTCGGCCGCACGCGCCGCGAGTTCAGGTTCCATCATGAGGCGCGTCTCAAACAACTCATGCTGCGAAAGGTCATCGAGGAGCACCAGGAAGTCAATCGGCTCATTGAGAATGGTTTCGGCGCTCTCGCTCAAATACGTACCGTCCCCAACATGCTGCGAGAGGACGCCCATGATTTCGAGCACCTTCAGCGCCTGCCGGACAGAGGCGCGATTGGCGCCAAACTCTTTGGCTAACTCGCGCTCCGGGGGGAATTTGGAGCCGGGAGAAACCGCCCCTGTGGAAATTAGACTCTTGATGCGGCCAATGAGCCTGGCCGTAATCCGGGTATCCGGCTGTTTACGAGTCTCGGCAGTAGTGCGTGGCATAGGAATTTCCTCTGGTAAAGCATGGCCAGAATATAGCCTTCATTTTACAGCGAAAGAGGGGCAGGGGTTCAGGTTCGATTGGCACGGCATTTAGCCGGATCCAAGATTTGGCAAAGACAGCAAGGATAAACCCATACATCTTGACGGCCCCGGACGGGTCTGATAGACTCACGCTTCACTATGGCTGGACCAATTAATCGTAAGGTGGGTGGGACCGAATGAAACAGATCGTATTGGAAGCGCCGGGGAGATTTACGGAGCGGGAAGTGCCGGCTCCGATTGCAGCCGCAGGGCAGGCTCTAGTCCGGATGGAGAAAGTAGGCGTCTGTGGGAGCGACTTTCATGCGTTTGCAGGGAGCCATCCGATCTACACCTATCCCCGGATCATCGGCCATGAACTATCCGGAGTTGTCGTGGAAGCGCCGGCCAATGAAAAGGGCATTCAATCCGGAGATCGCTGTGCCATTGAACCGTACATGAGCTGCGGGAAATGCCGGGCCTGCGCAATGGGGAGGAACAATTGCTGCGAAAACATTCGGCTTCTCGGAGTCCACGTGGATGGG
>PLXP01000173.1 GCA_003151435.1 Acidobacteriaceae bacterium | reverse complement strand
CCAGTTCGGTGAGGCGTCGGTGGATGCGGCCGACTTCGTCGCCGGGATCGATGACAATGGCCTCTCCGGCCTCTTCGTCGCCCAGCAGGGTGCAGTTGCATTGCAACGGGCCGACGGGAAAGGTCTCAAGAATCATATGTCTATTCTAAAGCGAAAGTGCCTCAGCAGTTGCCAATGACGCAGACGCAGGGAATTGATCTGCCGGAAGTGCTGGTTTGCGGAACGTGAGCGCGTACCAGTCGCCGTATCTCATCTGTTCGAGATGGACTTCCTGCATCTCAGGCGGGACGAGGTCGATGGGCGGGCTGACCGGTTGCTTGCGGTCCTTGTAGAGGCCGGACAGGCTTTTCTCATACACCTCCTTCACGTGTTTCTCGGTTTCATCGGCGATGAGCAGGAGACTTCCAGGTTTGGCGACGCGAATCATCTCGCGAATGGCCTTCGCGCGGTCGTTGAAGAAGTTGATGCCTCCCACGTGAAACACGACATCGAAGCTGGAATCGGCGAAGGGAAGGCTCTCGGCATTGCCNNGTTTCGAGCACCCGGTCGCCGGGTTTGGCTTCGAGCAGGCTCATATAGCTCAGAAAGTAAGCCTGGCGGTCGAAGCCTTTGAGGGCACAGAAGACGCGCTGGATGTCGTCATAGAAGCCGCCAATGACGTCATAGAGGCGGTTGTATTTGCCGTTGTCGCCGGTGAGATCGTCCAGCCCGGTGAAAGCTGGAATACCGTCGCGAATCGGAAACCGTTCGCCGTCGCCGCTGACCAGCCACTCCCGGCTGTCTTCGGTGACCACGTGCAAGGGGTTTCCGGAGAAGGGGCTTTGCAGCAATGCGACCGTCGCTGACCGTTCAGCCCAGGTCTGGCGCTTGCCAGCGTGGAAAGGCGCCCATGCGCCAAGAAGAAGGACTGCCCCAAGGCACATATATCCGAAGATTGTGCCGGTGCTCTGCGACCACATCGCGCCGTTGAATTGGGGGACGAGGCTGAGGCCAACGGCAAGCACCAGGCCAGCGCCAAAAACAACTGTGGTCCCGCGGAACTCCTGGTTCCACATCCAGACCACGATCGCGGCGAACCAGCAGATGAGAAACGCGGAATGACCGTTGCCGGTAGCTGGACCCCTATGGAGCGCGAGGAAAAGCGCCGGTAGCGCCACCGTCGCCAGTGGAAACGGAAGGGTAGAGGCGAATCCCGGCAGGTGTGGGCTGATAAGCCGGTGGAAGGTGAAGGGCAACACGCTGAGCAGAACCGCAAGCAGAACCGCTGCCACAAAGTTGAGCGTCTGCCCTGGACCGTGCGCCAGAACGGTCGCGGAGAATGATCTGAGGGTTGCAGGCAAAGTGAAGAGGAGAGTGGTGGCCACCATCCAGAGGAATCCTCGACGGAGCTTCTGCGTGCCCACCAACCAGACGCCCAGGATCGGGCCTGTGACCGCCCCCACGAGTGGGAAGAAGAAGCCGAGAACAAACAGGCTGGCGACAGCCCAGGCCACGATTTGCGACCGGCAGCTGGAACGAACATTCGTAGGCATGGTGCGGTTCTCCTTTTACGCGTTTCGCCCGCGGGTTCTGGACTGTCCCGGGGGAAGTCTCAGGGCTTTTCGGGGACCGTGCTGTTTGTTGGCTGCGGGTTTGAGACAAGGCCTGCTTCGCCGGTGGAGAGCAATGCCAGCGCGGACTCGCTCCACTCCAGTGCGGAACGGAGTTGGGCGACGCCGAAATTGAGTGTGAGCATCCAGAACGGGAAACCGGGAAGAGACTGCGAGTTATGGGCTCGCGCCATGGCTTCCAGTTCCAGCAGGGTGGTGAGCAGGCGCCGGTTCTCCTCCTGGAATCTGCGGATGTGTTGGATGGAGACGCCGGGCGCGGCATCGCGGCCGAAAAAGAGCTTGAGCAGGAACTCGTCGCGAGGGGGATCTTCGCGATAAGGAACGGCGAGCCACTCCTGAAGGCAGAGGTGCCCGGCTGGAGTCAGCGAGTATTCCTGCCGCTTGGGCCGGGTTTGGGAGGCTGAGACGTCAGGGACGATCAGGCCCTCGGCACCCAGGCGCTTGAGGGTGGGATAGATCTGGCCATAGCTCTCGCCCCAGAAGAAGCCGACGCTTTGCTGGATGGTCTTACGAATCTCATACCCGGACTGGTGGGGATGGATGGCGAGAATGCCGAGGATGACGTAAGCGGTCTGGTTGCGTTGCATATAGCTGCAAGATATATCTACTAGATATAAATGTCAACAGCAATATCTCCGTATAGGGATGATCGCTTTCCCAAATGCAAAACGGCAGGCCACGTGGCCCGCCGTTTAGAAAGAATGGGTGCCGGAACTACAGGGTCGAAACTACTTGCCGGACTTTGCGGGAGCGGAGACGGGCGCGGGCTTTGAGCCCTCGAGAACCGAATGGGTGTGGTTCGAGCGCTCGTAAAGAATGGTGAGGCTGAGCGAGGTGACCATGAAGATGACTGCCGACCACGTGGTGAGCCGGGTGAGCACGTTTGCCGCGGCGCGGGGACCGAAGGCGGTCTGCGAGCCTTGTCCGCCGAATGCGCCGGCGAGGTCGGCAGAGCGGCCCTGCTGGATGAGGACGACTCCGATAAGAAACAGACACACGATGATGTGGACGGCGATGACGAAGTAGAAGAGAATCTGCATGTTCTAAGCTGCTTTCCGACTGCCCGATCCGTACGGGCGCGTAATCTTTGGTGCGGAGGAGGGGACTTGAACCCCTATGCCTTTTGGGCGCCAGCACCTCAAGCTGGTGCGTCTGCCAATTTCGCCACCTCCGCTTTGGGTGAACTGTACGAGTATAACAAAATTTCGAGGTTTGGCGCGTGCCGGCGTAGAGGAACCAGGGCTGCTATTCCCTGGTGAACAAAGGCGGGTGAATAAAGGCGCAATCGCGAGCAAATGCCGGCGGACGGGAGATTCTCAGGCCGCGCGGCCAATGTTTCGTAACTCCCACGTTGCACGCGCCCCAGGATTCCGCCTGCACCCAGAGCAGCGGCGTCGTTTTTTTGGATTGCTGGCCATTCGCCTGAACCTTGGAAATTTGAATGCCTTTGTGCCAATCAAGTGCTCCCTGAGTGCGTTGGCGATTTAGCATCAAATGGAGCGCCGAACTAGGCACACCCGCCTTCCCGGACGTCGGACGGTCTATCGTCGCATCGCAGTGGAAGCCGAAAGATTCCACTGGACTGTGAGCCAGCTACCTTGAGCAACGACTTCACGCATCGCAATCACTACATTCCTCAACGCTATCAGCTCGGATTTGCAAACGACGCTGGCAAAGTTTGGCTCTTTGATAGGAAGACGCTGCAGTATCGAGATGGTGCTCCGATCAACGTAGGGGTTCAGAGAGACTTCTATACGACCACCGATGGTACCGGCGTGCCGAACGACTCCGTTGAAAAGTTGCTTGCTTCGCTTGAAGGGGCAGTATGGCCGGTAATAGACCTGCTCAATAGTCGCGCTGAAAAGATAGGCGAAGAAGATCGGGTGCATCTCGCACTATTCGTAGCCTTCATGAGAACGCGCACTCCTGCGTTTGAACAAATGAGCAATAACATGACCAATGTTATGTTCCAGTGGTTTGCTAAGGCGCGCACTCCTACCCCTGAAGTCGTAGCCGAAGACTACGCGCGGGCCACGGGAAAAACGATCGAAATGGACGAAGCTCAGGCAATGTTCGACGCAATACATAATGAAGGATACTCAGTAAAGACACCGCGACAAAACAATATAAAGATGATGCTGGACATTGCGGTGGCGCTCGGCGAAGCAATCGTGGCCATGGATTGGACGATCTATTGGACATCTTCAGACTCAGCGTTTGTGACAAGCGACAATCCATTCATCGTTGTGCCTCCGTTGAGCACAGATCCTGCATTGGAGGGTACGGGGCCGCTTTCGCCAGGAGCGACAAATCTCATTCCACTAAGTAGCAGGACGCTCCTGTGTGCGCGCAATGACGGGTCCGGACCATTCAAATTCGTGAAGGCAAATCGGGACCTTGTACGACATTGCAATCGTCTTGTCACATCGGAAAGCGATCGCTTTCTTCTTGCCCGAGATGAGGCTCTCTTGAGGAAATTGGTCAAGGTCACCAAAGCTGACCAATGGCAAAACACTTTCCAGCCTCTGATCGTCTCGCCAAGCCCCTCTCCACGATGATTTGGCCAGCTCGTCTGAGCTAGTCTTCCAGGATTCCCTGCGCCTGCGACCAAGGCCCAATTCACCGCGCGATCTAGGCGGGCGGCCCATGTCTGGCTAGCTAGGGAAGATTGGGTGCCCCAGGTCTGGACTTTCAGACCTGGGATTGGAATGTCCCAATGTAGGTCGGTCGCCGAGATCTGATGGTTGGGTTTCTCGAATCCCATGTCTCCAAAAGGCGAGACATGGGGCACCCGCGCGCCTTGGGTTGAGGCAGATGAGGGCCACCCGCCTCTTGTAGCCGAACAGGGGATCGGAGACCGCCTGCAAAAAGCCACGGAACAAATGAATTTCGCTGTTTCAAGTGCGGCCTCGTGCCTCGCATGTTTTGCCGTCACGGAAGCTGGTGTGAAGTTGTTGGTAGAAGCCGCAATCGAGGATGCTCAGGCCGACATCAGGAAGGGAGTATTCGCTTAAAAGGAACATCTAACGTTGGCTTGTGGGCCGCCTACAAAGTCACGATTGGTCAGTAATGGGTATGAGTTGGCAGGTGCAATCGTGCCCATCGTTCAGGCCTTCACCACTTGCTTCCATCCCTGCCCGTCGCGCAGCAGTTACGGCTTCGTAGAGAGCTAACATTGTCGGGGTGTCAAAAATTGGATTATCGCCATAAGCGGCATCGCTCTTGACTAAATCGCTGTGGGTGAATCTTGCCTCGAAAGGACTTAGGGTCCTTACCCACTGTTTCAGCTCAATAGCGGCTGTTTCCGCGCCCGAAGCATCGCCCCAGTCACCCACAACGATTCCAAAGCACATGTTGTGATGCAGAAATTCCGTCTTATACATCAGAGTATTCTCCGTTCACCATCTATTCCTGTCGAAGACTTTTGGCCAGCAATATCCCCAAAATCTCTGACAGTTCTGGATTGTTGCGGATTAGCCACCGCGCGACGGCGAAGGGCATCCTGCTCGGATTTCCAGTGGCGGGTCAGACCGGCGCGCATGACCACTACATCTCGGATACATCGCATCGAAGTGCCGTTAACGCGGTCTCTGGCACATGAGAAATAATCTCACCGCAGCAGAGACAGACGGATAATTCATCCTCTCGCCAACTCACCGGATTAGTATTTCGCTCCGAGTTGAAGTACACCGCAAAGCGGTTTGCTGCCGGAAACACTCGTTGAAACTTCTCACCGCATCCACACGCCATATCTATGCCTCTTTCCTTCCATTATTGCTCCCCGTGCCCCTATCCGGCCTCCGAAGAATCTCCAGAGTAGAGCACTGGCCTTCTAAGCCGGGGGCCGACTCTGAACTTCTCGACTGGCGCCAACAGCCCGAGTCGCTCATTGAGCCAGACTTCGGTCTGGCAAACGGACGCCGGTTCTAGTGCGGAGAGGACGACGTTTGGCTCATCTTTGCGCGGAGGCGCGCTTCGGCTTCGTCGCTCCAGTATTTGCAGTTGAGGCGGAGGAAGACCGACGTGTAGGGGACGGCCAGCGTGGTTTTGAGGATGAGGATGTGGACCAGCTTTCCGGCCTCGTCTACGTTGGCGATAAGCTTCTCGTGGGGCATGGATTGCACAGGACGGCCAGCGAGCAGCTTGGCGATCTGTTCGCGGTAGGCAGTGACGCCGGGAGCGTCCTGCTCGGGAACGAAGGGCAGTTCGGCGTCCATGAAGATGTCGGGCCGCACGTGGATGGATTTGCCGATGGACTCGAGGACGTAGCGAACCACTTCGAGCTGTCCGGCGTTGGTCTCAACGGTTTCAACTCCCGCGGAGGATTGCAGGGGATAGGCCGAGTCGACAATCAGGATCCAGTTGCGGTGGCCAAGCAATGGAAGGGACCGGTTTACTGTAGCCTTCCAATCGGCCGGTTCGCCCGGTGAAGCAGCGTGCAGCATTGGCAGGGCCAACAGGAGACAGAGAACGGTTAAAGATCTGCGCATTTGTGGACGATCCTTTCGAGTTGAGAGCAGGGCGGCAGGTGGGTTGCGGTGCGAGCGTGACATTGCCTGCATGGCGGTTTCGGTTGCACTCCCCCACATAGGTCACCCAGTACACGACAGCGGGCTCGGCCTGTCAACGTGAACCGCGGCCCGGAGCGGCGAGCGGGTTACAGGGCCATTTTTGCCATCCACGCGGCGAGGGCTTGCTGATCGGGAGTTCCGGCGGCGTGGGCTGCGCGGACGTTGCGGCGATCGGCTTCGGCGCGGTTCTGGCTGATTTTGAACTTGCCTTCGATGCGCGCGATGGGGATGCGGAAGCCGACGATGCCGGCCAGCATGGTGCTGCGGAAACCCTGGGGCATGTCGCGCCATTTTTCAGCGTAGGCCGGCTCATTGATCTCGATCAGATCTTCGAGGAGGGCGTTCTTGCCGGCTTCGTCTTCGACCAGTTCGACGGTGCCGCTGGCGTGGATGGCGATGTAGTTCCACGTAGGGACGGAGAGCGGCTCGACATAGAGAGTGGGCGAGACGTAGGTGTGCGGGCCGGAAAAGACGACGAGAGCTTCGCGGTGGGAGAGGGCGGAGCAGTGAGGGTTGGCGCGGGCGAAGTGGCCTTGAATGGTGCCGTGGGGGCCCTCATCCTTAACGACCAGGGGGAGGTGGGTGGCGTCGGCTGTCTCTGAGGACGCGAGGGGGCCGAAAACGATGGCGAAGAAGTAGGAACGCATGGCTTCGATGAGGACGGTGCGGTCAGAGACCTGGTTGAAGCGGGGTGTGTACATGGGGCTCCGGATAGGTGGGGTGCGGTCACGGCTTGGCGAGCAGCCAGTAGTGGAATCCGTCGACGATGGCCATCAGCGCCGCCTGGTTCATGTCGCTGCTGACGCCCGCGGTGATCCACGGTTCGTAGCCGTCGGCGTGGAAGCTGACGGTGACGCGGACGTGGGCCGCCGAGTCGTGGGCTGAGACGTCGATGGCGGTGACGCTGAACCGTCCGAGCCGCATTTGTTGCAGGGCCGGATACCATTTTTCGAGTTCGTGGCGCATGGCCTTGGTGAGGGCATCGACCGGGCCTGCGCCTTCAGCGCGCGTTGTGGCGACCTGGGAGTCGCCAATCGACAACGACATGAAAGCCTGCACAAACCGGTTGCCGGCTTCGTCGGATTCGTCGAAGACGCGCCAGCTCTTGACGCTGAAGAGGTTGGGGAACGTGCCTAGCACCTTGAGGCAGGCAAGACGGAAGGAGACTTCGCTGGACGTGAAACCGCCCCCGTCGATCATGGCCTGGTTGGCATCGATCAGGGCCTGTGCCTGCGCGGAATTGAGAGGGACGCCGAGCGACTCCGAAAGCAGGACGATGTTGGCCCGGCCCGACTGCGCGTTGACGCCGATGGCGGGTGCGGCGCCCACGCGGGCGGGATCGCACCACAGGTAAGCGCCGGGGTTTTTGCGTTCGCTGCTGCCGTGCATGCCGGCCCAGGTTCCGAAGGCTCCGAGACCCACGATGGGCGCGCCATGGGGCACGTCGAGCGAGAAGGCTTCATACGCGGAATGCGCGAGGCTGGTGAGTTTGGAGAGCGATTCGGGGGCGACGAATTCGGCTTCGCCGCGGAGCTGCATGCTGCCGATCAAGGTGGTCAAGTTCACGTTGCCGCAGCGCTCGCCGGTTCCCAGGAGCGTGCCTTGAATTTGAACTGCGCCGGAGAGGACAGCGGCTCGCGCATTGGCGCCTCCCAGGCCGCGATCCTTGTGGCCGTGGAAGCCGAACTTCGCTTCAGGATAAGCGCGCGTGAGGCCGGAGATGACCTGCGCCACTTCTTCAGGGCTGGCTCCTCCCGTGGTGTCGCAGACAACGATGCGACTGACTTGCTGGGCGGCGCATTGCGCGGCGATTTCGTGAAAGTACTCGATGCTGCGGCTGCGGAATTCGGGGTCGCATTCGTTGCCATTTTCGCGGCGGCCGCAGGCGGCGTCCATGGCGTGTTCGAGGTCGACCAGGACTTCAAGGCCGTTGTCCTGCAGGTACGCGATGGTCTCGCACGCCATGCGCAGGTTCTCTTCGGGCGTGGTTTCGAGCGATTTGCCCACGTCGAGAAGGCGCGACTTGATGACCACGACCGCGACCGGAATGCGCTGCTTGTGCCGGATCATGAATTGCACGTCCGGCCAGTCGGCGACGCGGGCGCCCTGGGCGCGGGTTCTGCCAAAGAGAGCGAGCTTCATGGCCCCGGTGTCAACGCCGGCAAGCGCGCTGGTCAGTTCGCCGACAAAGTGGTTTGCGCCGGCGAAGCCGACTTCAGCATAGTGGACGCCGAAGCTGGACATGCGCTGGAGAAGGCCGATGGCGCTGGGCACGGAGATTTCGAGGTTGGGCTGTTGCAGGCCGTCGCGAAGGCTGGTGTCAAACAGCTCGACCTTTCGGGTTGCGGATTCGCTCATGGGTGTTTGCACGCTGACAGGACAGCTTTCTTCGGAGGTCTTTTGTTCGAGCTTCCGAGGTGTGGGCCGTTGATGCGCGGTTGGAACTTTGCAACCGCAGATCCTTCGACTTCGCTACGCTCCGCTCAGGAAGACAAGCGGCGTGGATGGGGTGGTTGGTTGATTTGACCGCACCGTGGCTGGTTGATTATTGAATGCGTTCGAAGCGGAATGCGGCTTCGCGCAGGGCATGGCTGATGGCGGTGATGTGGGTGGCGCCGCGCGTTTCAAGCGTGACGTCGATGACGGTTTCGCTGAGGCTGACGCCGTAGTAAGCGCGGTTGTGCACGGTTTCAACGATGTTGGCGCGCTCGCGGGCCAGGATCTGGGTGAGCGTGAGCAGTGCGCCGGGGCGGTCTTGCAGGTAGACACGGACGCGGAGCAGGCGGCCGTCTTTCACCAGGCCGCGCTCGATGATTTTGGCCAGCAGGCTGACGTCGATGTTGCCGCCGCAGACCATGACCACGGTGCGTTGATGGCGCAGATTGGTTTTGGCTTGCACCACGGCGGCAAGGGCTGCTGCGCCGGCGCCCTCGGCGAGGGTCTTCTCCTGTTCGAGGAGCATGAGGATGGCGCTGGCGATCTCTTCGTCGTCGACGGTGACGATTTCGTCCACGTAGCGGCAAACCATGGGCAGGGTGAGGTCGCCGGCGCGTCGGACGGCGATGCCATCGGCGATGGTGGCCTCGGCGGCGATGGTGACGGGGTGCCCGGCCTCGCGAGCGCGGAGCATGGAGGGGAGCTTCTCCGGCTCGACGCCGATGACGCGAATTCTGGGATTGGTTTCCTTGAGCGCGCAGGCGATGCCGCTGATGAGCCCGCCGCCGCCGATGGGGACGACGACGGCTTCGATGTCGGGGACTTGCTCGAGGAGTTCGAGGCCGATGGTGCCCTGGCCGGAGATGACCTCGGGGTCGTCGAAGGGGTGGATGAAGGTGCGGCCTTCTTCAACGCGGCGGCGCAGGGCCTCTTCGCAGGCTTCGTCGTAGCTGGCGCCGAAGAGGATGACTTCAGCGCCGTAGGAGCGGGTGGCGGCGACCTTGATCTGCGGAGTGGCGAGCGGCATGACGATCTGGGCGCGAATGCCGCGCGCGCCGGCGTGGAAGGCGACACCCTGGGCGTGGTTTCCGGCGCTGGCCGCGATGACGCCGCGCTTGCGTTCGGTTTCGCCCAGCGTCAGCAGCTTGTTGAGCGCGCCTCGTTCCTTGAAGGAGCCGGTGCGCTGGAGGTTTTCAAGCTTGAGGTGCAGGGGCAGGCCGGTGAGCTCGGAGAGGTGGTGCGAGAGCTGGCAGGGCGACACGTGAATGGCCTCGCCGATGCGGGCGCGGGCTGTCTGGATGCTGGCTAAACTTACGGGTTCCAAGGGGTTCTCCTCGACCGTTGGGGAACTGCGCAAAAAGGAAAAGCCACCAGCCGCGTTTGCGGGTGGTGGCCTGGGTGGGTGCTCGATCAGCTAAATCCGGTTCGTCAGGCTCTGTTTCCCGCGCGCACGTTGTGGGTGCTAATTCGAATGGCGGGAATTCGCACGCCGCCGCGAACGATGGTGAGGCGAGGCGAGTTGGCGGTGACGTGGTGCATGACGTTGATGGAAGTAAAACAGAGGCGAGGCAGGCGCGTCAAGAAAAGAGGGAGTTCGCGCGGTTTGAAGGACGCAGAGATGTCGACCTGCGGTGCGACGTGTGAGGGGGCCTGGTAAAACGTCAAAAGTCGGCCTGCGATGCGTCGAAACGGGGCAAGAAATGGCGTGGAAGGCGGCGGAATTGGGGGTTCGCAAGAGTTTTTGAGGGCATTGTTTGGAGCTTCTTTGGATGGTTGTTTGCGCGATGGGAGGGAGGGGAAGTGTGACCGGGATTTCAAACGCCGAAGGGTCGGGGTTCGTGGTCTCCCACCCTTTCGCGGTGAGACTGCGAAAGGATGGGGCACCCGGAGTTGGTGGGTCAGGATGGGCCAGCTGCCAAAGCATCATGCATACCCGGCAGGTGTGCTTGAACTGTTGACTAAGTAGTAATTTCCGGATGGGCGGTTATTCGACAAGAACTGTCGTGACGGTGGAATAATCGCTTCCAGCGAATTGGATTGCGGGGGGCTAATGAAGCGGAGAGTATGGATCGCCTGGGTTCTCCTGTGTGCAACAGGGGTGGGTCAATGCAAATCCAAAGACAAGTTGGGACCTGACCTGAGCGGCAGTTGGCCCACATCCACGACGATGGGAGTTCTTGAAGATGCGGGATTCTTCCAGCACAAAGAGGTGGACGAGACGGCGACCCAAACACGGCGATTAGCCTCAGAGCGCCTGAGCAAGTATATGTGCCATCAGCTCTATTTCGTGACGTTCAGACTCAAGAACGGCATCACCGTGTCAGCGATCGCGGACATCGACTACTAGCCAATCGCAGACATGAACATGGGACCTGTTGTTTACGCCGTATCCAAAACTCTACAGCCCGAGGGCAAGCCCGAACCCCCGAAATGATAGCGGGGTATAAGCGCGATTTATCGACTCACAGTCACGTTCTTGGTGTGTGGTGGCCAAGTCGGAAATTACTACTAGGTAAACATCTGCCGAGATGGCAGAGCTTGTTTTTCTCAGGGTTCACGGGATTGGGTTGAGGTTAGCACAACTGCGGACGGAAGCGCAGGGGCGGGAGGTTGAATGCAACCGCAGATCCTTCGACTCGCTACGCTCGCTCA
>PLXP01000162.1 GCA_003151435.1 Acidobacteriaceae bacterium | reverse complement strand
GGTTCACAACGATCTGATCGAGAACAGTGTTCTCATAACCCCCAGGAGTCAGGGGCGCCACCAGTCCGGCTTCCACCAGGCGGTCGATCACGTTGTTTTCAGCCTGAGTTACCCACTCGCGCGAGGCTTGCAGCGGGCTTACGTCCTGCGAATCGTCGCTCTTATCCTCGGCGTCGTCAACCTTCACGCTCACATTTTCGCTGTCCCGCGTGGGCAGCTTCAGCGAGTATCCCCAGAAGTGGGTCTGGGCCTTCAGGCCTATCGTCTTCTCGCCCTCCACGCGCTGCGTTTCTTCAACGTAGACGGCCACCGGCAGCCAGATGCCCGGTTGCACATTCATGCGCCAGCTATCGAAGTGAAAGTAATACTTGGAAGAATCTTCGTTCGTTGGAGGAGTAAAGGTACCGTTGAAGCGGACAATGTTGCCGTCTTCGTCTTCAATCCACAGACGGCCGTAAAAGCGCCCCATGCCGGAAACCTTGGGATGCACGTCGAAGACCCAGGTGCGAACGGATCCAAGGAACTCACGGCGAACATAGCTGAACTGATAATGCTGCTGGTCAAATCCCGAGGGGTCCAGAAACATCATCTGCATGAAACCGGTTGGATTGTAGGTAAATTTGGTATCCAGTCCCAGAGCTTTGGTCAGGCTGGTGATCGAGGCAAGTGATCCCTTGAACCACCCCTTCTGTTTCTCTGTCCGGGGCTGGTAGCTCTTATCGAAAAAGCCCTTACTGAAATCCACCCGGCTCAGCATGTAATGGTCTGCGACCGGTACCTGATAGAGCTTAACGTCGGGCCGTATATCCTGAATGTAGGTCTCCACGAGGGGCGTGCGCTGCTGAATGTTCTTGATCAGAATTTTCTCGCGACCAATGGCCTTCTGCACCAATGCTGCCTGTTCAGAGGTGAGTTGGTGCGACTGCTCGTACTTGGGCTGCTTTTTTGCGAACGCGCACGTCGCACTGATGGAAATGAGCAGGACGGCAGTGGGGATCTTCCGAAAAGTCATGTAAAGCTCCTGGTGTGTTCGTTCTATTCTTACATTCGGCCGCTTGCACCCTTCTTCGGCACCCCGCGGCTGATTTGAGCCTTATTGGTTAGTGTCTAACACCTTTGATGCCTAGGCCAACTGGAAGGTAATGGTAATGTTCGTGGTCAGATCGACCGCCTGCCCATTGCGTGTGGCCGGGTGGAATCGGATTTGCTGGGCTACGCGTCTCGCCTCTTCGTCCAGTCCGTGGCCCAGTCCGTGCACGACTCCCTGCACCAGAACCTGGCCTGCTGCCGTAAATGTGACTCGCAGGACCACTTCGCCCTGGACCCGCAACTGGCGAGCCTCGCTCGTATATTGCACGGACGGCTTTGAAATCACTTCGAGGTTGGTCGATTTGGGTGTGGCAGTGATCATCGGCGCCGCGGCTACCGCCTGTTGCATCGCCGGGATGCCTGCAGCAGCCACTTTGCCGCCGTAGCCCCCCGTTGGAGCCGTGCCGGTCGCGCCCGGGATTCCGGCGGAGGCCACTTTGCCGACAACTCCCGCATTCGATCCGGAGCGAGTGCCATTGCCAATCCCCGCGGAGCCTACGACCCCTCGCGGTGCCACGGCGGGTCCATTCATGCCGCCATAGGGATTACCGATCGCCGCCACCGTTGCCGGCCTGCTGGCGTTGGGGTTCGGAGTCACGCCGAATGTGTCTCCCAAATGAACGGGAGCCGTAGAGGGCTTGATCTGCGGCGTTTGGGCCGGAGCAGCGGCCGTCAAAGCAGCCTTGGGTTGGGGAGCCAGAATAATCGAGGGCCTGGCCGCCTTCACCGCAGGCAGCGCCACTTTTGCCTCCATCTGGATCGGCTTGATATCCGGCTTCGGTTCCACCCGGGGCATATTGATCTTGGGAGCCTGGAGCTTTATCTCCTGCGGCTTGGGCGGCTCGATCTTGGGAGGAGGCGGGATCTTCAGTTTTACGGGCGGCGGGGGCGCCGTTGGGAAGATCAAATCCGTCTGCTCGTACTTATGCTCCTCGATCACCTTCCGTGCCGTCATCCCGATATACAGGAAGATCGTCAGGATCGTTAGGTTGACAATCGCGCTCGTCACAAAAGATGCCGGACTTTTCTCCGGCTCGGGAAGGAGTCCGAAGTTGGCTCTTATATTCGCGGGCATTATTCTATCCTCACCTTAATCCTTGGAATGTCGCGACTCGGCAACCCCGAGCGGGATACTGCCGGGAGCAGTGCAAGCGCGACGTGCCGCCCACATTTCGTTGATAACTGCAGTGGAACCCCTGGGTGAATGGGAATGCATGGAGCTTCCCGGGGTGTAGTCAAAATCCAGGTCCACCTGAACCAAGCAGACGTATTTTGTCTCGCTGATTGACACCCTGTACGACGCGGATATTTCGTGCCTCCTTCGACCCAAAGGCCACGCCTGGCCGAAATGCCCCCTATTTGATGAGATGGGGGAATAGGGAATACTGTTGCCATTATTGTAATAGACAAGTATAAAATCCCAACTCCGCCTGGTGGGTGTTTTTGGGTTGAACCAAGGGTCGTAACCCACAGATTCCAGTCGCGTTCCTTCTGGACATGCGCACTCCAATTTCTGTCTAGGGAATCTAAGAGAATCAGAACTACAGACATTTTGTCTAAATGGCACATTCAACCAGGTCCTAAACCTCACAAATGCAAGGTCTAGCCAAGGGTTGATGGTCTACCGGTGACAGGTCATTGCCTGTCCCGAAGCTTGCCTTTACTGTAATAGACTCAGACTAACTCATAACCGTTCAGGGGAGAAGGGACTTTTTTGTGAAAATACTGGTGACAGGCGGGGCTGGGTAC
The DNA here is from genome assembly GCA_003151435.1 of Acidobacteriaceae bacterium. GTDB lineage: Bacteria > Acidobacteriota > Terriglobia > Terriglobales > Acidobacteriaceae > Telmatobacter. The sequence continues at coordinate 4,340 of PLXP01000162.1, read as the reverse complement.
ATTGGCGGAACGGTTGCCGGCTTGCTGACGGCGCGGGGCCATCAGGCAGTCGTGTATGACAATCTGAGCCATGGACGACGCGAGCTTGTCCCAGCCGGTGTTGATTTTGTGCTCGGCGAACTGTCAGACAGGTCTGCGATTGAAGATCTTTTTATTGCCGCTAAGAATGAGGGCCGTCCCTTCGACGGGGTGCTCCACTTCGCCGCTCTCATCGAAGCCGGCGAATCCATGGTCAAGCCCGAAATCTACTTCCGCAATAACACCGCCTCCACCCTCGCCCTCCTTGAAGCTATGCTTGCCCACGGACCGCGCCGGCTCGTCTTTTCCTCCACCGCTGCGGTTTATGGTGAACCGGAGAGCGTGCCGATTCAGGAAGATGCGCGCCTTCAGCCCACCAACGCTTACGGCGAATCCAAGCTGCTGGTTGAACATATGCTCACCTGGTTCAACCGCATTCACGGCCTGCACTACGCCTCGCTGCGCTATTTCAACGTGGCTGGGGCGCCCGAGGGGCCAGACGGCATCACCCGCGGTGAAGCCCACGAGCCGGAATCCCACCTCATCCCGCTGGTTCTGGACGTGGCCCTCGGACGCCGACCGTCCATTCGCATTTACGGCGAAGACTACCCCACGCCCGACGGAACCTGCATTCGCGACTACATCCACGTCTCCGACCTGGCCGACGCACACCTGCTGGCCCTGGAGGCGCTTGAAACGCGTGATCGCCTGATCTTCAACCTTGGCAACGGCCAGGGGTTCAGCGTCCGCCAGGTCATTGAGTCGGCTCGCCGCGTCACTGGCCACCCCATTCCCGCCGAAGTCCATCCGCGCCGCCCCGGCGACCCTGCCGTCCTTATCGCCAGTTCCGACAAAGCCATTCGCGAACTGGGCTGGAAGCCGCGCTATACCCAGCTCGATGACATCCTCCGCACCGCCTGGACATGGCACCAAAAGCGCTACCAGTCCTGATCGGGGGTTCGGCCGGCTGGGCTCAGGACACTGGTCTCAGGAAGCTGAAGAGCGTGCTGACTGCCTCAAGCGGCATCGGTTCGCGTTCCACAAATATTTCCAGCAGCGTCGTCGTGTAGGGGTACAGCAGAGACGCGCCGCCCGCCATCAGGGCAGTGATGTCCATCTTCACGGGCAGATTGTCGCTGGCGTCGTGAGAGGCGATGGCCAGACGCTGGGGATCCTGTTCGCTTCCGGTGTACGCTTCGTATTCAATCAACGCCGAGCCGCTTGATGCGATCAGTTCAAGCCACATCTTCTTTGGCCCATCGCCGTTGGCCCCCAGGTTGAGCATGGCTTTGGTCAGATGGATGTAAAAGCACCGGTAGCTGTTGTCGCTCGTGTAAGTGTCGGCTATCAGGGGCACGGGCGCGAAACCGGGATCATCCGACTGATCGAGGCTTTCGCCGATGTAGATCTGGAGGTTGTAATCCGTCACCCCGTCTCCGTGGTCGTCCACCATGTGGATCACCAGCTGCTGCCACCCCGCTCCATCGCTGCCTCCGCCGCTTGACTGGTCCATCTTCGCCAAGTTGGGGGCTCCAAATGCCTGCGCCTGGGCTTCCCACTGGTCGTACGCGTCGGCGTCAGAGACGGCCAGAAAATCCCGGACCATCAGAACCACCTGCGGGTCCGGTTCTGCCAGAATGGTGCCGTGGTTCTTGCCGTCCACGGCGATAATGGGCGCACCGACGCGAGACGTCGACCACTCCGAGATGGCGCATCGCTTTGTCGCGTCGCTGGGATCAAGCTGCGGGTGGCGCCTGAAATCAAGGCTCACCTTGCGCGTGTTCAAGGCGCACCCTGACCATCGCACGGTTCCGTCGGTTCCCGGCGCGCTCGCGAGTGCCGCGATTCCGGTATACGGAATGTTCCCAATGAAGACGGCCACGTAGGGCGTGTTCGAGCCCTTGTCGTAGAACGGTGTCGAGCAGGTCATGTCCTTGGTCGCAAGGTCCCAGGTATACTTGCTGCCCAGTTCCAGGCCGTCCAGCACCATGTCGCCCGCGTTCAGAAAATCCGGCCCGAGCTGCTTCGGCCCTTTCACGAGTGCGCCGAGCCAACTGCGACCTTTCTTGGCCTGGGGCGACCCAAACGTTGCGGGAGCCAGTCCAACCAGGTGTTTCAACCGGCGTATGCGGCTGCGCGGGTCGCACGGCTGGTAGGGATCGCTGGTCAGCCATTGCCTCAGGACGAGCATGCCCGTGGAGTGCACGATCGCATCGAAGGTCCAGGCATTTCCCGAAATTTCACTTGCGAATTTGGAGAGCCGCAAGGCGCGGTCGAAACCCTCGCCCAGATCCTTGATCGTGACCTCGTTGTTCAGCGAGACGTAGTTGCCGACCTCGATGTCGTCAGAGGGGATTTTGGCGTCTTCAAGAGCCTGTTTCCAGGGGAGAAAATCCTGGCCCGCGGCCGAATATCCATGGATCAGAAGCACGCGTCCCTTGTCGGAAGGGGTGGTCGAGGCTGGCGATGCGGTCGCGCTTGTGTCTGTCGCAGGGGCTTGAGGCACATCGGGGCTCGCGCCCGTGGGATCAGAGGCGCCGTTGGTGGCGAGTTTCAACGACCGCAGAAACACATCGAACATGCTCATTTAGGTCCTCCGGGGAAAGGAAGATAGGAATGGGTCGCAGTTTAGCCACCGTACACTGGTCTTCGCAAGCAAAATCGCACCTCTTCCCCGAGAACCGGTTCGTCGACGTTTCAATGTCCAATGTCCAAATCTTTCAGCAGTTAACCCCGGGGTTACTTGCCGTCTGTACCCCCGGCTCGGTAAAGTGACTTCCACACGGTACTCCGCGGACCGTTTCTGGCTTGTGCGCCCTGGCTCGCGCTGATCTCCTTCGCCAAAAGGACTTTCTTATGTCTTCATTGCCGGTTACATCTGCTTCCAACCAGGATCTGGATTCCACTCTCCGTGAAAATCGCGTTTTCCCACCGCCTGCGGAGTTCAGCGAACATGCCCACTTCCAGAGCCTGCAGCAGTATGAAACCCTCTACAAGCAATCCATCGAAGATCCCGAGGGCTTTTGGGCCGAGGCAGCCAGAGACCTCCATTGGTTCAAGCCGTGGGACAAGGTTCTGGAGTGGAATCTTCCCTGCGCCAAGTGGTTTGTCGGCGGTCAGCTCAACCTGAGCTACAACTGCGTGGACCGCCACGCCTTGGGCTCCCGCCACGATAAGACCGCCATCATCTGGGAGGGCGAGCCCGGCGAAGTGCGCCGCCTCACCTACGCCGAGTTGCTGGCCGAGGTGCAGAAGTTCGCCAGCGGCTTGAAGGCCCTGGGCATCAGGAAAGGCGATCGCGTTGCCATCTACATGGGCATGACGCCGGAGCTGGCCATCGCCCTGCTCGCCTGTGCCCGCATCGGTGCCGTCCACTCCGTCATCTTTGGCGGATTTGCCGCCAATGCCATCGCCGACCGCGTCAACGACTCCTCTTGCGTGGCCATCATTACCCAGGACAGCAGCTACCGGCGCGGCAACGAAATCCAGCTCAAGCGCACCGTCGATGAGGCCATGGCGGCTTGCCACTCGGTGAAGCACGTCGTTGTCTATCGCCGCACCGGCTGCGACATCACCATGGTGGAAGGCCGCGACCGCTGGTGGCACGAACTGGTGGCCAACGCCCCCACCGAGTGCATTGCCGAGCCCATGGATTCAGAAGACCCGCTCTACATCCTCTACACCTCCGGCACCACCGGCAAACCCAAGGGGCTGGTCCACACCACGGGCGGCTATGCCGTGCAGACCTATCTCAGCGCGAAGTACGTCTTCGATCTCAAGGATGAGGACATCTTCTGGTGTACGGCCGACATCGGCTGGGTCACCGGGCACTCGTATGTGGTTTATGGCCCGCTACTGAACGGCGCCACGGTGCTGATGTATGAAGGTGCTCCCAATTTCCCTGACTTTTCGCGTTTCTGGAAGATCATCGACGATCATCGCGTCACCATCTTTTACACCGCGCCCACGGCGATTCGCGCCTTCGTCAAGTGGGGTGACCAGCACGTTGAGAAGCACAAGCTCGATTCACTTCGCCTGCTGGGTACGGTAGGCGAACCCATCAACCCCGAGGCTTGGATGTGGTATCGCGAGAAGATCGGCCACAACCGCTGTCCCATCGTCGACACCTGGTGGCAGACTGAAACCGGCGCCATCCTTATCGCGCCCATCCCCGGCGCCGTGCCCACCAAGCCCGGTTCGGCCACGCGGCCGTTCTTCGGCATTGAGCCTGCGGTAGTGACGCGCGAGGGCCACAAAGTTCCTGCCGGCCACGGCGGTCTGCTGGTTATCCGCAAGCCGTGGCCCGCCATGGCGCGGACCAT
>PLXP01000019.1:3174-6303 GCA_003151435.1 Acidobacteriaceae bacterium | reverse complement strand
ATTATGCCGCACATAACTGACCGGCGGCAGCGTGATCTGGCCGGCCCGCTCCAGCATCAGAAGCATGCCGCGGCACACCATGTCGCGCAACGCGCCATTCGCCTGACGCCATTGCCAGGTTTCACATATCCGGGTCGACAGCCTGCGGCGGCTTTCGTTCGGATACCGCTCGATCAGCGTGCGTATATATAGGATGTCTTCCTCAAGGACCTCGCGCCCGCGATATCGGAACTCAGCCATTGCCCAGAAGTATGAAATAGACTTTCTTGGAACGCAAGGGAAAAATGCGCGTGTGTCGCGACTTTATTTCAGCTCGCTCACGCGCCGCCACATCGGCGCGGCGCGGACTCGCGACACATCCCCGGCCACCATCAGCAACTGGGCTTCGTAAGCCTCCAGCTGCTTGGCCGCTGAGCTCGACTCCGGCCACCATGCGAACCGCCCTTGGGAAAGGCGCTTTTGTGCAAGCCAGTATCCCTGGCCGTCATAGCTGAGCAGTCGAATCGATGTTCCTCTTCGGCTCCGGAAAATGAAGACACAGCCACTGATTGGGTCTTCAGAGAGCTTTTCCTGGCAGACACGGACTAATGAATCTATCCCTTTCCTTCCGTCGACCGGCTCGATCGCTACCCGTGGCCACCTTGGACGCCGGGATCATTCTCCGCTTTCTCGATAGTCTTGAAAAGAACCGCGGCAACAGCGTCGTCTCGCGCAATCTGCGTCTGACCGCCATACGCTCTTTCTACCGCATGGTGGCGTTCCGCGATCCAGCCAGCGCCGGCGTCGCCACGCACGTACTTGCCATACCGCTCATGGTGGCCGTTCGTCCGCGCAAATCGGCAGCGTGTTCTTCAGCGTCCTTCTCCAGCTGGGCGTTATCATGAGATTGCTGAGAAGGGAAGCATGCGTCTTGGAAGCAATTCTGGTGGTACCGGAACCGATTACCGTCGATGCCATCGAGGCGGACAGCTGTCCTTGGGCACAGAACGGGCACATTGGGGTTAAATTGGCAAATATGTGGGAGTCCGAATGGACTCTATTGACGAAGAGTAAGCCAATACATTTCAAGATGTTATGTCCATCATATAAAGAGCGCGAGATCGGAAGCCTAGAACCGACACCACGGATTACAACTCCGTTGTGTCGATTTGGTTGTCAGAATTCGGATCTGTCGTCCCCCCCCCGAGAGGGTTTTCCGTTGTTGGTCACAGAACGGGCACATTTGAAGGAATCTTGCTGTATAAAATGGGAAGTGTGAAGTCTCAAGAATGCCTATAAGACTAGCAGCGTCAATGACTTATAGAAGCAAGCCCGGATGGCGAAATTGGCAGACGCAGCGGACTTAAAATCCGCAGGCCGCAAGGCCATGGGGGTTCAAGTCCCCCTCCGGGCACCAAATAAATCAATAACTTACAGGTTTAACGATCGCCCCACAATTCGCCCGCTATGCTCAAACTATGCTCGAACTCAAAAAGTTTGGGTTAGCGTTCCCGCAAAGCCCCCATTCCTGAGAGGCATTTCCGTCCCAGCAGGATTGCAGACCAAAGGCCACGTCCGTTCACCGCTACATGCACTCTGCCCGCCTGGCGGGAACGTGAAGGTGCCTGCCATTGCGCTGATACATCCCTTGATCTCCCACGGCGTGGCGGCTCGCTCTGCCGGCAAATCCCCTCCGCCTTCTGCATCAAATTTCAACCGACTTGACCGAAGAACAGATCGCCCTCACCATCCTCCGACATACTCGCGCCAGATCGCGAGCCCACGGCTACGCCTTTTCCTGACTGAGGAGGAACTCGTTATGGCTACAGCATCGACACAGACCGGAAGGTTGCTGCGCACGAAGCAGGCAGCTGCTTATCTCTCGATGAGCGAATGGAAACTGAGACGCCTGATTCAGGATGCGATCATCCCGTTTCTCCAGGACCAGGAAGGTGGCCCCTTCCTCCTGGATGTGCGCGATCTCGATGCCTATATAGATGGGAACAAACATCACGTTGGCGATTCTATCGATTGGCGGCCGATTCCGGTTGCTTCGGTTCCGGCTCCCCAGGCACTTCATGCTCTGCGGAGGGCCAAATGAGCCGCCCTCGTGGGTCCGGACGAATCTACCAGCAGAAGCGAAGCTCGATTTGGTGGATACAGTTTTACCGGAACGGCAAGATGTACCGGGAGTCCTCCGGCACTTCTGACAAAAGAAAGGCCACGAAAATCCTTGGGCGACGGCTCGCGGAGGTATCTACAGGGACGTTTGTTGGACCCGATGTCGAACGAGTTCGGATTGCAGAACTTGCAGAGGACTTCTTGCGCGATTACCGCATCAACGGAAAAGCTTCGTTCGACGATGCGGAAGCCCGATGGCGGTTGCATCTTGAGCCCTTCTTCGGCCTGGTGAAACCGAGCGCTGTCACGAGCGATCTCCTTGATCGATATGTAGACCACCGGCAACAGGAGGGCGCCAAGAATGCGACCATCAATCGGGAACTCGCGGCGTTGAAGCGCATGTTTCATCTGGGGCACGATGCAACACCGCCCAAGCTCTTCTACATCCCCCGATTTCCAAGACTTGCCGAGGACAATATTCGTCAGGGTTTCCTGGAGGATGGCCAATACGAGAAGCTTCTGGAGTCTTGTCAAGAGCTTTGGTTCCAGGCGCTTGTTGAAGCTGGATCTACATATGGATGGCGCGTAAGTGAATTGCTGCGACTCAAGGTGAATCAAGTAGATCTTGAGCAGAAGGTCATTCGCCTGCATCCAGGGACCACGAAGAACAAAGATGGCCGTGAGGTCACGATGACACAATCGGTCCACGGTCTCTTCATGCTTTGCGTCGAGGGGAAGCGCCAAGAGGACCACCTTTTTACTAGACCAAGCGGGAAAAGAGTCTGCGACTTCCGCGGGACATGGGAGAAGGCACGTGTCGCAGCAGGCGTGCCAGGCTTGCTCTTTCATGATCTTCGCAGGACGGCCGCTCGAAACTTCCGGCGCGCTGGAATTGCGGAAGGCGTAATCATGAAGATCGGCGGATGGCGCACTCGCAGTGTCTTTGAAAGATACGCCATCGTCTCGCAAACCGATGTCCAGGATGCGTTGGAGAAGCTGGAAGGTAGTCGGCAGGCTTCAAAGCAAAAG
>PLXP01000019.1:0-3164 GCA_003151435.1 Acidobacteriaceae bacterium | reverse complement strand
CCCGGTGATGACCAGGATTGTCTTCTTGGCCGCCAAGTTGCAGAAGCCGCTGTTGCTCGAAGGGCCTGCGGGCAGCGGCAAGACACAGTTGGCAGTCTCGGTTGCGCAGGCGGCCGGGACGCACATCGAGCGGCTCCAATGCTACCGCGGGGTCACAGAGGAGAAGGCGATTGGCCGCTTTGATGAAAGTCTTCAGAGGCTCTATATGGAGTTCTCGAAGGGGCAGAACGAGAGTTGGCGCGAGTTGCAGGCCAACTTGAAGGGACGCGATTTCTTTCGTCCTGGACCACTGATGCGGGCTCTCGAATGCGAGAAGCCTTGTGTGCTGTTGATCGACGAACTCGACAAGGTGGATGAGGGCTTCGACGCGCAGGCATTCAAGCGCGCCTGCAGTTGCTTCGGGCTTGGGCGGTATCTCTATCGCTTCGAGGAGACCTGGGTGCAATTGAACCAGCGCGGAGAACCCTTTGCGCTCCCTGTCCTTCCGGAGTGGGCGCTGCCGCCGGGAGTGACCGTGCAGCAGATCAGCGGCCAAGCCGTCGATGTGCGCGGCCCTGTAGATCACAGGCTGACGGCCGAAATTGAGAGTTTCCGCAACACATTGGGAGTGGACATTTACCAGGAGATCCTACGGCGGGCGGGCCACAGTAACAATGCCCGGACGATCCCGAATGCAGACCGGCAGAAGAATGTTGTGGAGTGGATGCAAGCAGCAGCGCGTGGATTTGAGCGGCTTCATGGGTTGGTTGAGATAGCTGGCGACGCCAGGTTCATCGCTGCCATGGACAACCTGAAGTTCGCCACGACCACATGTCTACCCAGTCTCGCGGCATTGAAGCAATTGGTTGAGGAACTCGAAGCCATTACCCGCCAGCAAGTTGCGTAACAGTGCCGCGCTCACCGGGAGGGATCTTATGTGTCAGGTCAGGATGCTCCGTCCGAAGCACAATCTCGTTACCATTCCAGTCGACAAGGCCATCTACTGCGAAAACTGCGAGAACGTTACGAACTCACCCTCTGAGCGTTGTGGCGAATGTGGCAGCGGGCTTGTTCTGCATCTGGCCACTCTGATCGATCAACCGCCCAGTGGTCCTGACTCGGGTCCGGCCTCGCAAGGTTGCATCGTTCCTGCTTTCCATCTGGAGGTAGCCAAGGCCGCGTAAGGGTAAACCATTCACAAACCCCACAATCCGGGAGGCGCCCATGACCATTCAGGCTGACAATTTGACGGCCATTTCGTCCTACAATGACGGTGTTGTTGTGGAGCCATCCCCCGTGACCACGGCATTGGAACAATACTGGGCAGAGCGCAAGCGAATTTGTGAAGAGGCTGTTGGCCGACTGCAACAGTTCTCCACGGAGATCGATGCCGAGCGTGCGTGGAACGACTTCTGCTCGTATCACACGGGGTTTCTGCGCGAGTTTTTGAAGCGCAGTGTGAAGGCTCTGGGTGCTCCCTTGCGCCAGTTGTGGGGTTGGAACTTCGGTCTCATCCGGGAAGCCAGACGCGCATTCTTGAGGAACGCAAGAGTCGAATTGTGGATACCCTTTGCACAAAGCCCGTTGAGGTTGGTGCGTGTTCTCGGAGGAACTGGGAAGTACGATTTGGTTGATTATCCGGATGATGACGGAAATCAACTCGAGTTGGGCAAGGCCATCGTTGCTGTCGGTTGGCGCAGCAATAACTTTTTCATGATCCTTCCATCTGGTGAATATGTGATGTTTTGCACGTTCACCTACACCAAGGACGGTGTGGTCTGGAATATGCAGGAGGCATTGCCAAAAGCCTTTGTCCGAAAACTCGCCGGCTTCCAATTGGAATTGCAGTACGCTCAGAACGGTTTCGCACCGCTTCGCGCAAGCTGGGACAGGAAGAACCAGTTGGCGCGCGCCACCGCGAATCTGCGCCGGATCAAAGGCGCGTCCCAGGCATGGAAGAGAGTCTATATACCAGGGCGTCAGAAGCTCGACATTCTGCGCAGAGCGGAACTGTTCGAGAGGAACGACCCGGCAGCTCCACGCGGCCTGCTGCTTAGCGGGCCTCCGGGAACCGGCAAGACACTCGTCGCCCGGACACTTCGAGACACGATGGGCTGCGACTTTCAGATGCTCTCGCTGGCCGACCTGAAGGAGCAGAATCTGGGAGCGAGCGGCAAGCGCGTCCTTGAGGTTTGGGACCGGGCAAGAAAGCATCAACCCGCGATCATCTTTCTCGATGAGTGCGAAGGAGTTCTTGGCCGCCGTGGTGCGGCCGAAACAGATGCGATTTCGACCGACATCGTCCACGCATTTTTGGCCGAGTGGGATGGCATCCGCGGGAGCGCTCAGGTCTGGGTGATCGGAGCTACCAACCGGCGCGACATGGTCGATGACGCCATCCTTTCCCGGTTCGGCTGGGAGATCGAGTTGAGATTGCCCGGGGAGGAGGATCGGCGGCAGATCCTCTCTCAGGAGGTTCAGGCCCTGGGTCTCTCGGTGGAGGCGCCGCAGGAAGCAGCGGCGCTGACTCAGGGGATGAGCGGACGGGATCTCAAGCAACTCGCGAAATCTGTTCGTGCGATTGCGTACCCTGCGGAACCCACTCCGGAGCACTTTCTTGAAGCCGTCAGCTCCGCAAGAAAGTCGCACAACACGAAGGTGGACGGGAAGGCGGGTTGGGAGACCCTTGTGCTCGACGACGCGATTCTCGACCGGCTCAAGCTGATCTGCGCTTTGCTTCGCGACGCAGAGAAGTGGCAGGCGCAGGGAGTCTCGATTCCACGAAGTCTCTTATTGGCCGGTCCATCCGGAGTTGGGAAGACACAAGTCGCCCGGACGCTCGCCAACGAGAGTGGCCTCACCTTCCTCGCGGCCACCACGGCCGATGTGAAGGCCAACTTTCTAGGTCAGAGCGGAAATCGTGTGAAACTGCTCTTTGAGCGCGCGCGGTCGAGTGCGCCGGCGATCCTGTTTCTGGATGAGCTGGACGTCATCGCGCCTGACCGTGCTGCGGTTGGCGGAAATGACCAGTTGACGGATGAGATCGTTGGCCAACTCCTCCAGGAGATGGACGGCATCACAGTCCGCGACAGTCACGTCTTCCTTGTTGCCGCCACCAATCACCTTGAGCGAATCGATGCGGCGGTCCGCAGCCGGTTTCAGGAGAGGCTGGTCATCCCGTTACC
>PLXP01000195.1 GCA_003151435.1 Acidobacteriaceae bacterium | reverse complement strand
AAGCCCCGCCGGCGTGGCAGACGACGCGGTCTCCTTCATCCGCACCGAGCAGTATGACGCGCGCTGGGTTCCGTGTCGGCGCCCCTTCGTCATCACAGGCGGCGAACTCACGCTCGAAATGCTCGACCTGCGCTACGACGCAACCGGCCACTACTACGAAGCGCCTCTCCACATGAAGGCCCTCGGTGGCTGCTTCCTTATCGACGATTTCGGCCGCCAGCTGATCAGCCCGAAGGACCTGCTCAATCGCTGGGTTGTGCCTCTCGAAAGCCGCATCGACTTCCTCAAGCTGCACACCGGCAAAACCTTCAGCATTCCGTTCGAGGAGATGGTCATCTTCTCAACCAACCTGGAGCCGGAAGACCTGATGGACCCCGCCTTCCTCCGCCGCCTGCCCTACAAGATCGAGGTGGGCCCCCCGATCTTGGCGCGTTACAGACGCATCTTTGAGGTGGAGTGCCAGCGACAGGGCGTGCCGCTGTCCGAAGAGGCATTCAACGCCATCGTCTACAAGGTGAAAACCGAAAAGGGCCTCGACTTCGCCGCTTATCAGCCGCGTTTCCTCGTCGACCAGGTGGTGGCCACCTGCAGGTTCATGGGAGAGCCCCCTCACTTCGAACCGCGCTACATCGAATACGCCATCGACAACCTGCGCGTCCGCCGCAGCACCCCGGCAAAACAATGATGTCGCCCCCGCCGCTGCTACCATGAACGTGCCGAACACCCATGCGCGATCACCTGGCCACTCTCGTTGAAGATTTCCGCCGCTACGACCGCGAAATCGCCGTGGTCCGCTACCAGGGCAACCGCCGCCGCGTTTCCACCTATGGCGACATCGCCCGACTCGCCGGCCGATTCGCGGCACTTCTCGCCCAGCAGAACATCGGCCCCGGCGACCGCGTTGTACTCTGGGCCGAGAACAGCGCCGAATGGATCGCCGCCTTTCACGGCTGCATGCTTCGCGGTGCGCTCGCCGTTCCCCTCGACGCCTACGGAAGCGCCGACTTCGCCACCCGTGTAGCCGCCGACGTCCAGCCCAGACTCGCGGTCGGCGACGCACTCCTCATGCGCCAATTTCCCGGGCACCTCAGCTTCCCCCGCATCGCCTTCGAAGACTGGCCTTCATCGCTCCCCATCGAAGAAGCCGGCCCCGTCCCCGGCCTCAATCGCGACACGCCGCTCCAGATCCTTTTCACCTCCGGCACTACCGGCGACCCAAAGGGCATCGTTCACACGCACGGCAACGTCCTCGCCAGCGTCGACCCCATCGTGCAGGGAGCCCAGCCCTACCTGCGCTACGAAAAATACGTCCACCCCCTGCGCTTCCTCCACACGCTGCCGCTCAGCCACGTCTTCGGCCAGACCATGGGACTGTGGATTCCCCCCATCTTCCGCGCCGAGGTCCACTTCGAGAGCCGCCTGGTCGCGCCGCGCCTCATTGAAACCATCCGGCGCGAGCGCATCTCGGTCCTTGCTGCGGTGCCGCGGGTCTTTGCCCTGCTCAAGACCCACCTTGAAACCAGCCGCCCAAACCTGCCTGATCGCGTGGCGGCCTCGGAAGGCATCAAGGCCTGGAAACGCTGGTGGCGTTTCCGCGACGTGCACTCGGCCTTCGGCTTCAAGTTCTGGGCCCTCATTTCCGGTGGCGGGGCCCTTCCCGCAGCCGTCGAGCATTTTTGGAACGCCCTTGGCTTCGTCGTCGTCCAGGGCTACGGCATGACCGAAACCACCGCCCTGATCACGCTCAACCATCCCTTTCACGTGGCCAGCGGCACAATCGGCAAGCCGTTGCCTGGACGCGAAGTCAAAATCGGTCCCGATGGCGAAGTGCTGGTCCGCGGCCCCATGATCTCCACCGCTACCTGGTCCGGGGGAGCCCTTCGGCAGCGCGAAGACGACTGGCTCGCGACCGGCGACCTGGCTGAAACCAAGTCTACTGGCGAACTGCGCTTTCTCGGCCGCAAGAGCGAAGTCATCGTCACCGGCGCCGGCGTCAACATCCACCCCGAAGACCTCGAAGCCGCCATCGAAGAGCAGCCGCAGGTGGCCGCCTGCGCCGTCGTCGCCACCCAGACCCCCGCAGGCCCCGAGCCCTGCGCGGTGCTGGCCATGCGCGGCGCCGGCGACCAGGCAGCCGCCGCCGTCGATCGCGCCAACGCCCGACTTGCGGAGTTCCAGCGCGTCCGCCGCTGGGTGCTGTGGCCCGAGCCCGACCTACCCCGCACCTCCACCGGGAAGGTGCGCCGCAAGGCCGTCGCCGCGTGGCTGGCTGGAATTCAGGCTGCAGCCTCAGCCGGCCCTGCGGCGGCGGCTGGCTCCTTCGCCGCCTCAGCCGACTGGCTCCTGGCCCTCATCGCAGAGATCACTGGCGAAACCCAGCACGGCGTCGACGACGAACTGCGTCTGGCCGACGACCTCCACCTCGACAGCCTGGGCCGCGTTCAACTCGCCGCAGCCATTGAAGAAAAGCTCGGGATGCCCCCCGAAAGCGGCCTACTGGAAGAGGTGCAAACACTGGGCGACCTCCGCCGCCTGCTCTCCGCCGAGCCCGCCGGGAGGCCCGAAGCCGGTCAAGCGGGTGAACCGCATTCGGAAGAACGCATTGCAGTGGCACGCCAGGATTCTCGTGCGACAGGCCGGGACTTTGGTCCCGGCATAGACCAGGCAGCACAAGGCATGGAGTTAGCGACAAAGGGAACATACTCCGCCGCGCAGGTCGAATCGCGCCACTACATCTATCCGCACTGGCCGTGGCTGAAACCCATCCAATGGCTCCGCGTCGCTTTCATTGAAGCCGCCATGCGACCGCTGGTCTGGTTGCTCGGCAACCCACGCGTGATCGCCCCGCCCGACCTCGCCACAAGCGCACCGGCTCCCCTGCTGATCATTGCCAACCACGTCACCACCTACGACGGCCCTCTCGTCCAATACGCCCTGCCCGGCATCATGCGCCGCCACATTGCCGCCGCCATGTCCGGCGAAATGCTCGACGACTTTCGCCACTTCCGCAACCCCGATCGCGTCGGGCGGTTCTCACCCTTCGGCCCACTGGCTTATGTTTTGATCACCGCGCTGTTCAACGTATTCCCGCTGCCGCGCCTGCGCGACTTTCAGCGCAGCTTTGCCCACGCCGGCGAGGCGCTGGACCACGGCTTCCACGTGCTGGTCTTTCCCGAGGGAACTCGTTCAGCCGCAGGCAAGCTCGCCAGTTTCCGCCCCGGCATCGGCCTCCTGGCCAAACAATCCGGAACTGCGGTCTTGCCGGTGGCCATTCGCGGACTGGGCGAGTTGAAATCAGGAACCAAACGCTGGTTCCGCTCCGGCACCATCGAGGTGCGCGTCGGCACGCCGCTCAGCTTTTCGCCTGAGGCTACGGAAGCAGAGATCACCGCGCGCCTGCACAGCGAAGTTGAAGCTCTGCTAACTGGCACACGCGAGGCCAACTGACCCGCTGACTTGCCAGGAACAAACAAAACTGCACCATTTCCGCAGCTTATTGAGTCGTTTTGCACCAAGTATTGTGCATTGCAATTCTTTAAGTTATTGATTTTAAATCACTTGATATTTTTACTTTTGCGGGGATTATTGCTGTAACCTGTGTATTTTGTTTAAGTTACACGAACATTTAGCCAAGATTTCTGGAGAGGGGGGGTACACCAGATCGGGCCCCTTAAGGCTAGGGGCTTGGCGTTCCCGCTACCTTTACGATGGTGCTCCCGCGGAGGGCTATCTTCTGCAATGGACTTCAAAGAGTCTTTCCGCAGCCTAGGGAAACTCTGAACAAGTCCTTTTTGCGATCCGACATTCCCTCAGGGGCTAGAGCCCACGCTGTTTTTTCAGCCTTTGCGGCACGGCACCCAGAGGGTACCCGGCCGTGCCCTTTCAAAAACATCGACTTAATCAGAGACTCCCTAGGAAGAAACATGACTGCAGGCTCAACCAAACAAAGCTAAACCGAAGAACGCCCGTTTCATCCTTCGCGGGTCAGCAAAGCTGGTGGGGACTAACTCGCTGACCCGCTGACTTGCTCGCTCGCTAACTCCTCGGCTCAAAGTGACACGTCCCCCCCGCCAGCACCGCAGTCCACAGCGACATATCCGCCGGCTGCTCACTCGACCCAAGAAACAGCACCCCATCCGGCGCCAGCAGCCGATGCACCTCTTCCAGCAACGTCCGCCGTGTCTCCTGCGAAAAGTAGAGCATCACGTTGCGCAGAAAGATCACGTCGAATCGTTCGTTGAACGGCATCGGGTAATTGCAGAGATTTGCACGGCGAAAGTTGCACAGTTGCCTGATCCCGGGCTTCACGCGCCACTCTTCCCCTGCGTGATCGAAGTAGCGCACGATAAACCGCGCCGGCAGCCCGCGGTTCATGTCGATCCGGTGGTAGGTCGCGGTCCGTGCGCGTTCCACCACTTCGGCGCAGATGTCGGTACCTTCCACGCGCACGTTCCAGTTGGCCAGCGCCGGGAAATATTCGTGAACCAGCATCGCCAGGCTGTAAGCCTCCTGTCCCGTGGAACAGGCGGCGCTCCAGAAGCGCAGNNGCGTGTTCCAGCGCGGCATCCTTCTTCAGCCGCAACTGGTGCACCAGTTCTTCCAGCCCCGTCATTCCCTGGTTGCGCAGCAGCCGCGAAAGCCGTGGCTCAAAAAGATAATCGCGCGAGGGATCCAGTACGTTTTGCGAACGGCCGGCCACAATCTGCCGAAGATAGCCGAAGTCAACCGGGGCATCTGTCGACACGGTCAGACCACCGCTTCCCGAAGCGTGCGGGCTTCGCTCTGGCTGCGGCTGGCGAGCCTCATCACCTCCGGCGCGATGGCGTCCAGCGGCAGCACCCGCTGCGCCAGCCCTGCCGTAGCTACGGCTCCCGGCATCCCCCACACCGCGCTCGTGGCCTGGTCCTGGGCCAGCACTGCGCCGCCCAGCCCGCGCAAAATGCGGCACCCCGCCAGTCCGTCGTTTCCCATCCCGGTCAGCACCACCGCCAGCACTCCCCCGCCATACGCGGCCGCCGCTGTGCGAAACAGCACGTCCACCGCCGGCCGGCAATGGTTCTCTGACGGTCCCTGGGTCAGATGCAGCGTTGCCGGATGCCCGGCGCCAGCGCCCGCCAACACCTCCATGTGCCAGTTGCCGCGCGCAATCGACACGGTTCCCGGAAGCACTGGATCGCCCTCCGCCGCCTCGCGCACACTCAGGCGGCAGCGCCCGTTCAAGCGCTCGGCCAGCAGACCCGTAAACAGTTCCGGCATGTGCTGAACAACCAGCACCGGCAGCGGAAAGTCCCCCGGAAGCAAAGGAAGCAGCTTGTCCAGCGCCGCCGGCCCCCCTGTCGATACGCCGATGACCACCACCGCAAGCGCACACGAAGCAGCCTGCTGCGGCATCGGCACCCGAAATCCCGCCTGCGGAATCGCCAACCTCTTCGAGGCACTCGTCAGTGCATGAATCTTTTTGATCAGATCCTGGCTCAGCGCGCGCAACGCTGCCTCGCGGCTCGCCTGTCCAGCCGGCTTGGTCACGTAGTCCGCCGCGCCGCCCGCCAGCGCTTCAATGGTCACGCGCGCCCCCCGCTGGGTAAGCGAACTGCACATGATCACCGGTATATGGTGCCCCCGCGCGTGCATGTTCTTCAGCGTGACCAGGCCGTCCATCACCGGCATGTCCACATCGAGCAGCATCAGGTCGGGGTGAAGCGTGTCGATGCAATCCAGCGCGGACGCGCCATCGGCAGCGGTACCTGCCACTTCCAGCCGGGAGTCGGCTCCCACCACAGTCCGCAGCAGGCTCCGCATCACTGCGGAGTCGTCCACAATCAAGATCCGGGTGCGGCCACCAGTCGCCATCTCTCAGCTCTTCTCCATGCCGAGCAGACTCAGCTTTTCGGTGAACGCCGCCTTGTCGAAGGGCTTCATCAGAAATTCGTCCGCCCCCGCCTCCAGCGAGCGAAGAATCACGTCGTTCTCCGACTCCGTGGTCACCATCATCACCTTTATCGAGCCAAACCCCTCGGCCCGCAGCGTCTTCAACATTTCCAGCCCGTTCATCACCGGCATATGCCAGTCCACCAGGGCCAGGTCGAAGGGCGCATCGGTCTTCAGGCGCTCCAACCCCGCCCGTCCATCCGCCGCTTCCGCGCACGCAATGCCCTCGTCTTCCAGCAGGACGCGCAGATAGCCCCTCGCAAAACGGGAATCGTCCACAATCAGTGCTCGCATCGTCACTCCAGTTCAACCCGCCCGTGCCAGCCGCACTGGCTCCAGCCGCTCCGGGTCCAGCATCACCATGAGCCCGTCCTTCAGTTTGTATGCACCGGCAAACAGCGACCTTCTGCGCTCATTCACCGTGGAGGGGTTCGCTTCGTAGTCCGCCGAAGACACGGTGAGCACCTCGCCCACCGAGTCCACCAGCAGCCCATAACATCCAGCGGAGCTCTCCACCACCAGCAGGTCCTGTGTCCCCTCCGTAGGAGCCAAACCCAGCAGACGTCGCAGGCTCACCGTTGTCAGCACGTCCCCGCGGTAGTGCATCAGCCCGCCCACAAACGCGGGCGCCAGCGGGACCGGCTGCGGCCGCGCGCTCCCCACAATCTCCAGGATGTGCTTGATGGGAATCCCAAACAGCCCATCCCCCACGCGCACGGAGCACATTTCCACCAGCTCTGCCGTGACGTTCTTCTTGCGACGTGTTGTCCGTGCTGTGCTCATCCCACCGTCTCCGCAAATTCCTTCCACTCGTTCGTTGCGTTCTCCGCGTCCGGCAAGGGAGCCACACCACGCAGATCCACCACTCCCGTTACCCGGTTCTTCAGCAGCGTCACGCCGCCGGCCGGATGGCTCTTTCCCGCTTCAAACAGGTCGCCTCCTCCGGCCACGTCCAGCACGTGCGACACCGCAATTCCCACCTGCCGGCTTCCCTCGCGGCACACCACAACGATGATGGGAGCCCCGGCGTTGCCTTCCGCCGCTGCAATCACGCCGCCCGTGTCTTCCACCGGCAGCAGTTGGCCCTCGAAGTTCAGAACCGGCCGGTAACCGATCCACTCGATCCGCGACCTCGGAACCTGCTCGATGCGCAGGACATCTGCAAGAGGTACCGCGGCCTGCTGCCCCGCAACCTCCACCAGTAGATACTCAACGCGCTTGGCAGCCTCAACCTCGCCTTCGTCCGACTCCGCGGAATCTTCCTCCGCGCTCAACGTCACGCCCGCCTTTATGGCAATCGCGGTGGGGTCCAGAATCAGCGCCAGTTCGGCGTTGCCCAGCACCGTCGCGCCGGTATACAGACCAATGTCCTTCAGCACCGCGCTCAGCGGCTTCACCACAATCTCTTCGGGATCGGCCAGCCCATCCACCACCAACCCGTAGCGTCGCCCATCGGCATCGAGAACGGCGATGAACATGTCGCGATCGGGTACTTTGCCGGTGCACTCTCCGGGCCTCAGCAGCCGTTCCAGGAACACCAGCGGCAGCAGCTTGCCGCGCAGTCGATACAGCGCCGCATCCTCCATCCATTCAATGTCGGTGGCCGCCTTCCTTGGCGGCACATGCACCAGTTCTGACAGCGCACCCTGCGGCAGCGCGAAACTCTGCTTCAGGCTCTTCACAATCAGCGCCGGAATAATGGCCAGCGTCAGAGGAATCCTCAGCCGCAGGGTGGTGCCCCTGCCGGCATGTGACTCCAATTCCACCTTGCCGCCGATCTTCTCCACGTTGGTGCGGACNNCTCCCGGTCCGACTCCTGCGCGGCCCGCTCCTCGGTGATCAACCCGCGCTCAATCGCCTTCTCGCGAATCTTCTCCACCGCGATCCCCGCCCCATCGTCCTGGACCTCGATGATGACGTGACTGCCTTCCTGTGCCGCCCGCAGCTTGAGCGTTCCCTCGGGATCTTTGCCCGCGGCCTCGCGCACATCCGGCGGCTCAATGCCGTGGTCCAGCGAGTTGCGCACCGCGTGGGTCAGCGGATCCTTGATCGCTTCCAGCAGGCTCTTGTCCAGCTCCGTGTCCTGGCCCTCCATCTCCAGGCGCACCTTGCGCCCCAGCAACTGCGACACGTCGCGCACAATTCGCGGCATCTTCGAAAAGATGTTTGAGACCGGCTGCATGCGCGCCTTCATCACGGCCTCGCGCAGGTCCGCCGTCACCATGTCCAGCCGCCGCGAGAGCATGGTCATTTTGGAATCGGCGGCCGTGGCTTGCAGCACCTGGTTGCGGGTCAGCACCAGTTCGCCCACCAGGTTCATCATCCGGTTCAGCAGTGACACGTCCACGCGCAGGGTGCTCTCAGCAGCCGAGCCAGCCGCGCCAGTGGTTGCGGCCTTGGGCTGGGCCGGAGGTTTGGCCGGAGCCGTGTCGGCGTTGGGAGGCGCCGGCGACGCGATCTCGTCGCGTACTGCCGCCACCGCCGTTTCTGCCGCAACATTCGACCCTACCGTAGCCGCGTTGGAAACTGCGGCGGCCTTGGCCTGCACACTCTGCCGGCCCTGCGCCGGAGCCTGAAGCTCCTCCAGCCGGCCGATCAGCTCGGCGTCTCCGCCCTCACCTTCGCCACCATCTGCCTCGATGGTCTTCAGAATGGACCGCAAGCCATCCAGCAACTCCAGCAGTCCGGTAATCATGGCGCGATCGGCCGCTAGCTTCCCGTCCCGCAGCAGGCCCAGCAGATTCTCGCCCGCATGCGCCAGCTTTTCCAGCCGCTTGAACCCCAGAAATCCCGTGGTTCCCTTGATCGTATGCACGGCTCGAAAGATGTCCGCCAACAGGGCAGCATCGTTGGGCCGCTCCTCCAATTCGGTCAGTCCCCGCTCCATGCGGTCCAACCCCTCCTGGCTCTCGATCAGGAACTCTCGCGTCAGTTCGTCCATTTCCCACTCTTCCGCCACACCAGGGTCGGCCTCTGCGCACTGCAGGGCCTTACAGCCTTTATCGGAAGCGTGCGAAGCAACTTGAGGAGCGAAGCGGATCGCGAGCACTGAGGAACCGTTGTGAGCTGCAGCGTGGGATCGCGTCGGACACGCGCCCGCGAGCTTGCTGACTCGCCACACCGCAAAGGGGTGCTAACCCGCTAGCTCCGCTAACTGGCTAGTTCTCCGTCGGCATCTCCACATGGTCGATGACCAGCACCTGAACAGGCCCCCGTTGCGACACCAGTTTCAGACCCAGTTGCTCTTGAATCGCGGTAAACACAGAGGGCCCCGACGTATCCGCCAGCGATCCGCTGGAGTTCGCAGCCGCGCCGTCATCGGGCGTCCAATTGAGACTGATCGTAAATCGGCCCTGAATCCCGGTCTTATCCACCACCACGCGGTCGAGCACCTTCGTCAACTGCTCCGCGAGAAGGCCCACGGTGCTGTCGCTGCCCTGTACGGTGATCTGTCCTGTGCGCCAGTTGATCGAAGTTCCGTTGGCCTTGGATTTTTCGAGCTTGGGGCCATTCTTGGCGACCACCATGGCATAGATCGGCAGCTCTCTGGTTTCCACGTGGGTCTTCAAAGCAAATCGCTCTGCCAGCAGTGCCTGCAGCATCTTCTGCTTCTGAAGCCTGCCTGCGTCGGAGTCAAGTTTCTCGAGTTCCGCGTCGACGGATTCATCGGCCTTGGCTTCAATGTCAAACTTCGCGGAGTTGAGCCAGCCCGGCCCGCCAAGCACTCGGCCCTCCGGCATCCTGAAGGCCCATTGGAGCAACTGATTCACGGTCACATTGATGGCGGTGAAGTGCCCATCCCTGGGCAAGCTCACAATATGGGACCGCCCCGGTTCCTTCGTCATTGTCGGCCGAATTGACGCCACGTCGAACACCGCGCCACTCGCCGCGTCTGCCCTCGTCTGCGGCATCGTCGTGCCCTCGGCTGTCTTCGATTGCCCCAGAGAAGCGGGAACCGCGCCAGCCCCCAAGCCACAGACAAGCAGCAGCAGCCCAATCTGTCGAGTTACTGCGAAGCTAGCTTGAGCATTCATCGTCGAGATCAAATCCCCATTCCCATCATGAAAAGCCGGCATATGAAGGTTAAGAGGTAAAAGCAAGAAGCTAGCAGCTAGAAGCTGCCTTTTCCATACTTCTCCCAATGCATCAGTAACTCGTTCACCACAACATGTCCCACCGAATAGGCGCTTTCGAGCGATGGCAGGTAAGCGGCGTAGGCGCCGATTCGCTGCCGCGCCAGGCTCTCTGCTGCGCTCATGCCGCGCGGCTGCTGATCGAAGTTGCTGACGGTGCGCAACACCATCACGCGCTGCCAATCCACCCGCCCCGCGTTGGCTAGAAACCGCAACGATTGCAGCGTCCCTGTATCTTCCATGGCTGTGGTCACAAACTGCCCCTTGCCGCCGGTGAAATAGGTCATCCAGTCCGTCGCCCAAGCGTCCGACAGCTTCCCATGCCAGTACGTCGAAGAAGAAACCTCATCGCCCATCGTCACAAAGGGCGGCCGCTCCGCGGCAGCGCCATCAAAGTGACTGCGAATCTCTTTCAAACGCTCGGAATCGGCCAGGGGAATTGCGTGCGTTAGCTCAAAAGCCCACTCGGCCAGTTCGCCATTCAACGCGTACACTTGCCCATCGAGCGCGGCAGCCGGCGGCTCAAACGGCCGCGCCTTGCGCAGAGGCACATAGCCTGTCGGCCAGTCCTGCGGCATCTCGCGCGCATCGATCTCGTAGCCAAGGTCGCCATCCACCACCCACCGCGCCCACACCGCCGACCCCAGCGAGGCACGCTCAGGGCTGGCCCCTGCAACGCCGGCAATCATCCAGTAGGCATGGCTAAAATCAAACCGCGGATCGAGCCCCAGCGCCATGATGGTGGCCGCCGCATGCGCCGTACCCTGACCGGTCAACACCGCCATTTCGCCGTCGCCGTTCATGCGCACCGGGTGATATCCGGCCGCCAGCGGAAACACGCGGTCCAGACGATCGCGCTCCACCCAATACTGAAGCTCTCCCGGAGTGTCACCCATGTCCGCGCCCATCTCGAACATGGCCACGACGACCACCTTTACGGGAATGGGCCTCGGCTTTGCCGCGCATACCGCGACAGCGGCCATCAACACACCGCATACAAGCAAACAGCGCGCACGAAGGTTCATTGATTGCGATCTTAAATGCAGGGATCAGGGAACAGGGAATAGGGAACAGGGGCTTGGGAAGAGGGAACAGATCGGCTCAGTGATCGCCGGGTGCCCCATCCTTGCCACGACTTTGTTTTGTGGCAAGGGTGGAAGGGCCAAAATCAAGCCGCTCACCCGCTAACGTCTGTTCCCTGTTCCCTATCCCCGGTTTTTTTACTTCAATGCCGCAATCGCAATCGCCTGCGTCGGATCCGTTCCGGTCGCCGATGTGATCGAGGCGTCCAACTGCCCCGCTGTGGTTGCGTCAAACGTGAAGGCGTCCAAGTCAGGATTGCCGCCGGAGTTGACCGCCAGCACAAACGTTGAAGTACTGTCCTCGGCCAGACCAACGGTCCCGTTTCCTGCTGCGATCGTGCTCACCTTCGTCAGTGAGTAGACAGACCCCGTCGCCGTAATTGCAAACCCCTTGACATTGCCCGCGGTACTGCCGCTGACCGCCTTATTGGCCACATACACGTAGTCTGCCGTAGGCAAAATGGCAGACGGTCCGGTTCCGTCCGTCGTATAGGGTGAGCCGGAAACCTCGCTGATCGTCGCCCCGATGCTGAACGCCCGCAGCCCGCCCGTCTGCGTTCCTGTCACAGCCACCGTTTCTCCCACGAAAAGCAGCCGGTTCGACGTGTCCACAGCCACCGTGTTGGCACCGCCCAGCGAATTCTTGACCGCAATCTTGCTTACAGTTCCAAACGGATCGGCGTTCGCGGAGGTAAACGGAACCACAGCCGTGCCCCCCGTACCCATGGCAACAAACACATACGGGTTTGTGGAGCTTGCCGGCGACACCGCCAACTGGTTCAGAGTTGTGGCCGGCAGGACGACCGTCTGCACTGAACGAGTGGAATCGAGAATTCCCGTCGCCGACACAATCGGGATTGCGTTCAGCGTGCCCACGCCCGAGACGGCCTCCAGCAACCAGGCGCCGCTCGGGTCCACCTGCATCGCATAGGCCGCGTCCGCGGAGAAGAGCTGGGTGCTATTGCCAAGCGTCAACGCGCCGCCGGTCCCAATGTCGTAAAGATAGATGCCCTGTGCCGTGCTCACATACAGATAGCCGCTGCCCGGAGCCACCGCAATGGCGAAGGGCAACGCGGTCAAAGCGTAGGGACTGCCCGTAACCGCGGTCACCTTCCCCGACACGATCGAATAAGCAGCAATCTGGTTGCCGGTCTGGTTTAACACATAGAAGACGCCGCCCGTACCGGTTCCGCCGCCTGTGGTCGTCGTCGGAGCGTCCCAGAAACCTTTGCATCCCGCCAGCAGCGGCGCCGCCATCAGTACCAACCGTGCCCATTTGCCGATTTTCATCGCCGCTCCTTGCCCATCCGCTCGGGAAAACGCCATCTTCAGCCTACTGCGCCGGTGCGCGTCCTGTCTTTGCTTTTCGTCAGGCGGACACACCGGGACTCCGCGTTCATCCCGCTGCAGAATTGGACGCAGCGCGGCACGGGTTCGCTCGCAGCTCCCGGCGCCTCAGGCAGTCGCGTTAGCCGGTTCCACCTCCATTGCGAGCACGCTCGCGCTTTGCGCCTGTACCGAATCCAGCACTACCCCGATGGCGTGAATCACCGCCGCCACCCGCACTACGGCCAGCACCAGTTCCTCCGTGGCGCCTTTGCCGCGGACCACGTTCTCGTGCGCGTCCACGCACTTGCCGCAGCCGTTAATCGCCGAAACCGCCAGCGACCACAGCTCAAAATCCACATCCTCCACGCCGTGGCCGCGCAGCCCGTTCATGCGCAGGCGCGCAGGCATGGTAGCGTACTTCGGATTGGAACTGAGGTGATGAAACCGGTAAAAGATGTTGTTCATCCCCATGATGCCCGCGGCCGATTTGGCCGCTTCCAGAGCCGCCGGGGAAAGCTGCGCCGCCGCGGCGTCCAGGGCTGCAGCGGTCAGGCTGGCGCTGCGTGTGGCCATCGCCGAGACCGCCACTGTGCCCCACAACTGCTGCGGAGTCAGCTCCGAGTTGTTGCGCACCAAGGACGAATAGTTCAGCTTCAGGTCCTTCGCTGAAGAAGGAAGGTTGTCAATCAATGCATCGAGATTCATGAAAATGTCTCCTGGGATGACAGGGGGAGAACAGGCAAAATGGAATGGCATACCTGTCTTGAAAGGGCGCGGCTTTAGCCGCGCCGAAAGTGCCCAAAAGATATCGGGGGCTTAGCTCCTGAGCGAAGGTATCGGGCCGTTCCCTCGGCAGCAAGAGCCGCATGCGCTTAGACGTTCAGCGTCTCCTGCCCCTTCTGCCAGTTGCAGGGGCACAGTTCGTCCGTCTGCAGTGCGTCCAGCACACGCAATACTTCCTGCGGGTTGCGTCCCACCGACAGATCGGTCACATACACAAAGCGAATCACGTTTTCGTTGTCCACGATGAAGGTGGCACGCTGCGCCACGCCGGCTTTCGGGTCCAGAATTCCCAATTGCTCGCAAAGGTCACGCTTGATGTCTGACAGCATCGGGAACGGCAAGTCCTTCAAGTCGACATGATTGTTGCGCCATGCCAGGTGCACGTACTCCGAATCGATGCTGCCGCCCAGAATCTGCGTATCGCGATCCTGAAACTCCTGGTTCAGCTTGCCAAAAGCCGCAATCTCTGTGGGACACACAAAGGTGAAGTCCTTGGGCCAGAAAAAGTAGAGCTTCCACTTGCCGGCGTAGCTCTCGTTAGTGATGGTTTCAAACGCCTTTTTGGGGTCGGTGCCGACCACTGCGGTCAATTCAAACTTGGGAAACTTCTCTCCAACAGTAAGCATGAATAAATCCTCCAGTATGTGTGGGTTAAGTGAATGGGCTGCGGAAGCGCGCTTCGCTTTTCGCCAAAATCGCGAGGCTGAATTTCGCGGCCGCCGTGTTCGCCGAAATTCATGGATCTCTTAATAGATGCCCGAGCGGTCAGAACGTTGCGGGAACGCCCTACGCGCTTCAACCAGAATAACGCGAATCGGAAGTCCGCCGCCGTCGCCCAAATCCCTGCGCAAACCGCCGCTGATTTGCTGACTCGCAATGCCCGCGCAGCTGGCGCTAACTCGCTGCTTTTGTTTTACGTCTGGGCTCTCAGGCGCAATCAGGGCCGTTGGACCGTCCCTGCCACCCGGCCTCCCACACCAGCCGGGCAGCAACTAAATCCTCGATCGCCATCCCAACGGACTTGAAAAGGATGCGCTGTCCACACGAAACAGGCCCCACGGTCCCGCCCAGAATCTCCCCAATCTCCGCCTGCACCTTTGCGCCGGAGAGCACAACATCTCCTGACTCGCGCTCGGCGCATGAGCGGGATTCGGCCACCAGAAAGCTCGTTTGCATCACTTCGTCATCCAGTTCACGAAGCGTGGCGCCGGTTGCACCGACAGCCAGAGTCAGCGCTCGCGGAGAGAGCCAGCGTCCCTTCAATACAGGTTCGGTAGCTGCAGTGGCCGTCAGCACCACGTCGGCCGCCGCAGCTTCTTCAATCGCAACGGCGCGCGCTCCCGACTCGTCCGCCAGCCGCCCGGCGTTGGTTGCATTCCGGCTCCAAATGCGAATGTCGTTGATCCCCGGCCGCACCATACGCAGCGCCCGCATGTGCGCCCGCGCCTGCACTCCCGAGCCGAGAATCCCCAGGCTGCGCGGGCCAGAATCATCCGGCGAGGTCAGCGCATCCAGCGCCACCGCAGAGACCGCCGCGGTCCGCATCTCGGTAATCAGCCGCCCATCCATCAACGCCAGCGGCTCGCCGGTCGCGCGGCTCAGCAACTCGATCACCGCCATGTGCGTGTGCAATCCCAGTTCGGCATTTCCGGGGTAGAAGGTGACGGTCTTCACCCCCATCACGTCCCCTGCAATCACCGGCATCACCGCAAACCAGCCGTTGCGCGCCCCCTCGGCGTTGCCCGCCCGCAGAATCATCCGCGGTGGCTGCTCCACGCGGCCAGCCGAGTAGTCGATCAGCGCCTGGCGGATCGCAGGAATTAGCGCTTCGTAGGTGAGGACTTCGCGGACTTTGTCTTCGGAAATATACATGGCGAGAACAGGTTATACTGCGGCGGTCATGCTGGAAGAGTAATGAGCCAGTGGCAGAGAGTAGATCCGTGGATTAGTTCGGTCTTCCGCCCGAAGCCGACCTGCGCCGGAAGCGCTCATCCACGGGCTGGCGCCCCTGGAACCCCGCCTCGACCGTGTGCCAGTGCTCGATGGCCGTCTCGCCCATGCGCCAACAGAGCAGCACCACCTCGTCCTCAATCCGGCACGGAAAATCGAGCAGCCCCGCTTCCAGATCCTTCACCTGCACCCCGATGGAGTCGATCTCGGCGATGCTCTCGCGAACGCGCTGCAGCTGGGTTTCCATCTCCGCGCGCTGCCTGGCCACCCGCGTCACATCCACCTTCATGCCGCCCGAGAGATAGATGCGCCGGCTCAACTCCGACAGTTCTCCCTCGATTCCCTCCGCGGCCTGCTTGCCTTCGATGGCGCGCTTCAACAGCGCCTCCAGCACAGGGAGCAAGGATTGCGCTTCGTCGAGAGTGAACGTTTTCATAGTTGTGCCCTGTTCTTAGGATACGACGAAATCGACTCGTACATGACGCAGGTCTTGACGGCAAGCTTCGAAAAGCGGTGCTTCGCGGGGAGTGAAAACCACGCGGACGGAGTTGTGCTAAGCTGACCATCGTTCCAGTCAACCTCTGCACTGAGAGGTGAATCGACCATGGCGAGGATCTCCCGCATAGCTCCCGAACTTCCGGCGGCTAACCTGCATGCCGCCATTGCTTTCTATGAACACAAACTTGGATTCCGGGTTGCCATGCAGATGCCGGCTGGCGACTACGCAATCGTGGAGCGGGACGGCGTCGCGATCCACCTGTTTCAGGACGACTCCCGCAAACACGCGCCCGTTGGAATTCATGTCTTCACCTCGGACCTCGAAGAACTCCGCGATGAATTTGTCGAGCGGGGCGCGACCCTGTCACAGGACATCCTGCGCAAGCCATGGGGAAACCGCGATTTCCGCCTCCACGACGGCTTCGGAAATCAGATCAAGTTCACCGGCCCGCCGACAGAGGACTGAGAGTCACACAAAATAGTTCACTTCGGGCTCTTGCACTGAAAACTGACAACTGATTACTGACCACTGACCTCCAGCATCCGGTCCAGCGCCACCCGCGCCCACTGCTTCACGCTCTTGCGCACCTGGATGCGGTTCACCACGCGCCCCTCCACCAGGTTTTCCAGCACCCAGGCCAGGTGCTGCGGGCTGATGCGGTACATCGTGGTGCACAGGCAGCCGGTGTCGTCGAGCGTGATAATGCGCTTACCCTCGCTCTCGAAGCGCCGCGCCATGCGGTTCACCAGGTGTATCTCTGTGCCCACAGCAAACATGGTGCCCGTGGGCGCCTTTTCCACGATGGAAATGAGTCTCTCCGTGGACCCCAGCTCGTCCGCCTTCTGGCACACCTCCCAGCGGCATTCGGGATGCACGATCACCTTGATTCCAGGGTACTTGGCGCGCACATCGTCCACGTGGCTGGGCAAAAAGCGCTGGTGTACCGAGCAATGGCCCTTCCACAGCAGGATCCGGCTCATCGCTAGGTCCTGCGCCGTCTGGCCGCCCTGCAGCCCCCACGGGTCCCAAACCACCATCTCGTCCAGCGGAATCCCCATCGCCGAGCCGGTGTTGCGGCCCAGGTGCTGATCGGGCAAAAACAAAATGCGCTTTCCCCGCTTGAAAGCCCACTCGAATGCCGCGCGCGCGTTCGACGAGGTGCAAACCAAGCCGCCCCGCTCGCCGCAGAACGCCTTGATGGCAGCGGCCGAATTCATATAGGTCAGTGGGATCGTGTCGTCCGCAAGCCCCAGCTTCTCGATCGCCTCCCAGCAGGCTTCCACCTGCGAGATTTCGGCCATGTCCGCCATGGAGCAGCCCGCGTTCAGGTCAGGCAAGATCACCTGCTGCCCGTCGCGCCCCAGCACGTCCGCGCTCTCGGCCATAAAGTGTACGCCGCAGAAAACAATGTACTTGGCGTCCGTCTCAGCGGCGACCTTTGATAGTTTGTAGCTGTCGCCGGTATAGTCGGCAAAACGGATCACCTCATCGCGCTGGTAATGGTGCCCCAGCAGGATGGTGGTGCTGCCGAGCTTTGCACGCGCCGCGGCAATGCGAGCGTCCATGCTGTGGTCGGGCAGCGCAAGGTAGCTTTCAAGGCTGCAAGCGTCAGCGGCCCGCGTGGCCACAGTGAGGTCGTCAAGAACCAGGGTCAAAGTACTCCGCCTTCAGTCCGCCGCACCTTAGGTGAGTGCGCGGACGGGGATGTTGAAAGCAAACACGGCTGCAGTGGACGCATTTGCATAGCCTGAAGCTGCCTGCGATTGCCGCCGGCCCTTCAAGCAACGCTCCCATCCACGGGGATGTTGCAGCCCTTTCAATTGAATGGATGTGTTTTTTGCCCGGCGGATTCCGAATTCCGGCCTGGCACAGAACACACCACCCGAAGAAATTGTAACTGAGGAGTAACAGTAAATGCCCGCAAAACTGATCCGCGGCGGTGGCATATTGAACTACATTTTTGAGAAAAGTTGGGCAAAACGAGGGCGAAAAGGGCCAAAATGAGAGGCGAATATGAGCGAATTGGAGCAGGTTTTGAGCGGCGACAGTGCGGCGGCGCCGCCGGCCTTCATTCTGGAGGGGCTGGCGCCCGACCTGGCGCACCGCGTGCCCGGGGGCGCTCCGCACTCCATCTACGAGGAGCTTTGGCATATCACCTTCTGGCAGCAAATAACGTTGGATTGGATCGCGGGCATTGAGACGCCTTTCCCGCCCAGCCCCGTCGACGGATTTCCGACTGTTCTTGATTCAGAGCGCGAGTACTGGGACCAGCTCCGCGAGCGGTTCTTCGCCGGGAACCAACAGGCCGTCGCCGTGGCTCGAGATCAGTCCCGCCTCGACGCGCCTGTGCGCTGTCCCTCCCGGCCCGGCCATCCCGTCCGCATCATGACGGTCCGCGATCAACTTGAAAGCCTGGGCGCGCACAATGCCTACCACTTCGGCCGCATCGTCCTGTTGCGGCAGCTTCTTGGCGCCTGGCCGCCTCCGTCAGGCGGTTTCAGCTGGTAAGGCGTGCCGGACTTGCAGTGAAGCCGCAGCCGGAGCGGGGCCGCCGAGGTTGCGCCAAACCTCGGATTCCAGTTCAGATTCCAATTCTGCCGCAGTCAGTTTGTGAGCCCCGCGCACCGACAGGTATCATGGTGCTTCATGGGAACCCCGTTGCCAATTGAATGCGCAAGCCTTGGTATGGCCGACTCGCTCATCCTGATGGTGCTGGCGCTGGTCGTCTTTGGCCCGCGTCGCCTGCCTCAGATCGGCCGCCAGATCGGCAAGCTCATGTACGAGTTCCGCAAAGCCTCCAACGACTTCAAATTCCAGATGGAAGAAGAATTGCGCATCTCAGAGGATGCCGACCGGCGCAAGAAAGAAGAAGAGGAGAGGCTGCGCACCATGGCCCTCTCCGCGCCTGCCCAGACGCCTCCCCAGACCATCGAGGCCCAGGCAGATATCGGTGCAGTCGAGACGCCCACCCCCTCGCCCTATCCGGGAGAAGGCACCTACCCTCCCCAATATCCGCCGGAAACTCCGGAAGAACCGCAGCCCATCGTCCTTCCGCGCGTGCAGCCGCCCACAACGGGCGAGCAGGTCAGCGCGGCGGCGCCCACTGCTGCGGTCACGTCGGATGCGGCAGTCAAGTCCGATTGGGGGGCTGAGGCGAGCATTGGCGCTGCTTCTGACTCAGCGCCAACTTCCGCCGCTGCCCCCGTCGAACCAGCGAGCCGATCCGCCGGAACCGGCACCGAATCGGCCAGTGAGTCAGACACCCCTCGAACGGAGCCAATAAATCATCATGGTTGATCCCGCGGACGCAATCGGCAAGGCGCGGGCCGCGGTAAGCCAGCGCGCAGACCTCCCAGGCATGAGCCTGATGGAGCATCTGGACGAGTTGCGTCGCCGCATCGTCCACTCCGCCATCTATCTAGCCGTCGGCTTCTGCGTGGTCTGGGCATTTCACAACCGATTCGTCGATTTTATCCAGGCGCCCCTCAACCACATTGGCAAGACGCTGGTCTTCACTCACCCAATGGATGCACTGAACCTGGACCTGCAGGTTTCCCTGGTTGGCGGAGCGATTGTCGCTTCGCCGTTCATCCTTTTCCAGGTCTGGCTGTTCATTGCCCCCGGACTTTATCAAAAGGAACGGCGATTCGTGGTCCCCTTCATGCTGGCCACCGTGGGGCTATTCCTGGGCGGCGCCGCCTTTGGCTATTACTGGGTGCTTCCGGGCGCACTCAAAATTCTGATTGTGGACTTTGGGCACAATTTCACGCCAATGGTCACAATCGAGGAATACTCCAGCTTCTTTCTTTCCATAATCCTTGGCCTTGGCATTAGCTTTGAGATGCCGATTCTCATCTTCTTTCTGGCCATGTTCGGTATTGTGAGCCCGAAATTCTTGTGGAAGAACATCCGCTACGCCATTCTGGCGGTCTTCATCGTTGCGGCCTTCATTTGCCCCAGTCCCGATCCGTGGACCATGTGCATCTACGCCGTTCCCATGCTGGCGCTTTACCTTATCGGTATCGGCGTCGCGTGGTGGGTACACCCCAGCCGCCGCAAGGCCAAGGAAGCCGCGCTGTGATCTTCTCTTCCTCTGCGGTGAGTTGCCACAGCAGCGGACGACCTCCCGGACCGTCCACGAACGCCCCGTGCCCCATCCTTTCCGCTTCTTTTTGCGGAAAGGGTGGGAGACCACGAACCCTGCCAGGCCTGCAGTCCGTGATGCGGTTCGTCGTGGTGATGCTCATTTTTGCGCCTCTCGCTGCACAGGCCCAGCAGCACTTCAACGGCGCCAAGGCCCTGGACTACGCCCGCCAATTTGTCGCCATCGGCCCGCGCTGGCCCACCAGCCAGAACCACGCCAAGGCGGAAGCCTTCCTGCGCGCCCACTTCCAGCACGACCAGCTTGAAGAAGACACCTTCACCGCCAACACGCCCATCGGCTCCGTCAACATGCGCAACTTCATCGTGCGCTTCCCCGGCAAGAAGAACGGCGTCATCGTGCTCGGCTCGCACTACGAAACCAACTACCCGCTGCGCAACATCAACTTCGTCGGCGCCAACGACGGCGGCGCCACCACCGGTCTTCTGATGGCTATCGGCGATCAGCTTCGCGAAGAAGTGACGCGCCGCAAGCAGCTCGATGGCTATTCCGTGTGGCTGGTCTTCTTTGACGGCGAAGAGGCCATCCAGAGCTGGTCCCAATCCGACTCCACCTACGGCAGCCGCCACCTGGCCGCCAAGTGGGGCCGCGACGGCACGCTGCCGCGCATCAAGGCGTTCATGCTCGCCGACATGATTGGCGACAAGGACCTCGACATCCAGCGAGAAAGCAACTCCACTGACTGGCTCGTCGCGCTGGTTCGCCAGGCGGCGCACAAGTTCGGCTACGACCGCTACTTCTTCCAGAAGGAAGAAGCGGTGGAGGACGACCATCTCCCCTTTGTCCAGCGCCAGGTGCCGTCGATTGACGTGATCGACCTCGACTATGGCCCCAACAACAGCTATCACCACACCGCGCAGGACACGCTGGACAAGATCAGCGCCCGCAGCCTCACCATCGACGGCGACGTATTCCTCGAAACCATCCGGCTCGTCGATCAGCGGTAAGAGACGCCCAGGCCGTCGCTCGACGGGATAAGTCTGCGCGGGATGAAGAAGCAATCGACTGCGAGTTGAAGTTGACCCATGGCATTGGCTCATGCGTGCGGAGTGAGTGGCTACACGGGCGGGGATGATTCAGTTACTTCCGGTTTGTCCACCACACGATAACTGCACTTTCCGAATGCATTGCCGTGGTTCAGAATGGACATAATCGGAAATCAGCTAAACGCCATGGTTACAGAGCTTGAAATCGAAAGAATGTTGAGTTTGAGCGCAGCGAGGGAATTCTCGGCCGCGCTCGCTATCGCACAAGGATCACTGGATCGGGTCGAGGATGTTGTTCAGCGGATGATCGTTCTCTACGAGATCATCACCTGTTCCACTTGGCTCGGATTAGCGGAGCAAACTGTGGCCGCAGTCCAAGCTCTCGATCCGCTTGTGGGAGCTGAAGTAGCCAACGTCTATGTTGCAATGACCCGAGCGGCAGTGGACGTTGAAGCTGGTCGCTCGAACGAAGCGTTGGAACTAATTAACAAGAATCTCGAATCCAGTTTCATGCACACTGAGGACTACAAGGATTGGCTGTATGACCAGTTCGTGCTCAAGGCCCATGCTCTGACTCGTCTGGCTCGTTGTGCAGAGGCGCTTGCTGTTCTTGATGAAGCAATTGCAGTGCTCCCGGGGGGAAGGTACGAGGCAAGCATACTCGTGTGTCGCAGCAATTGCCTCATGGCAACGCACGATTACGAGAATGCGTTCATCGCAGCCGAGGCCGCAACAACCAAGGGAGAAGCTGAGTTGGCTGCTACTGGGATGCTACAGATGGCCGAATGCCGGATGTGGCAAAGGAGGGTTCCAGAGGCTCTGGCGCTATATCTCCAGCTTGAAAAGGAACTCCCGAGAAAGTACATCGATGCAAACCGCGTGCAAACCGGAATTACGAGGGCCATCGCTTTTCTGGAGAAGCGTTCACCACAGATGAAGCCCTTCTAAACCCCAATTCCCGTATGACCGCCTATCCGGACAGAGTGCTTTGGTGGGTCTGCGCTGGGACCGAAAGACAACCGCAGATGCTTCGACTCCGTCCGCCGCGGCGGACTTCGCGCAGCATGACAAGACTTTTTCGGAGTTCCGATAGTATCACCGCTAGCCAAGATCGGAAACGACTCGCGTTGCACAAAATAGCGAATCTGCAGCGCGCACAATCGCCAATGTCTGTGAACGAAGAACTGCGGAGGCTTAACGCCCCCACCGGTTGATTCGCCCTTTTCGCCCACCAGCCTTGTCTCTACGGCGTCACTTCCACCGGAGTCACATCGGCCCCGTCCTTCCTGAATTCGAAGCGCAGCATCCACACGCTCGACGCAGCCCGGCCATCCACACGCGCAGGCTTGAACTTCCACTTGCGGGCCGCATCCTGGGCCAGGTTCGCGAAATACCTGCTGCGTCCCGCCGAGTCCACTTGAGCGTCCGACACGTTGCCCGCGCGGTCCACCTTCACGCGGATCCTCACATCCACTTTGCCGCGAATGCTGCGGTTCGCCGGCGCAGGAACGTCGGGCATGACCCGCTGAGCGACTCCGCCCTTCCCCACCGGACCCTTTGCCTTCGGAGTTTGCGAGCCCGGTGTCCGGGCCGAACCCGCGGCCTCGCCAGTTGAAGCCGTCTGGGTTTCGGACTCCGATGCAGGCTGGGCCTTGTGCCCGCGCATCAGCAGCGCGGCAATCAGCACCAACACCACGAACGCCGTGGCGATCAGCAATGGTGTTCGATATTTCGACAGCCCGCTTTCCTCGGCGTCTTCCACCGATCGCAGGGTTCGCCGCGACGGCAGCGCGTGGTCAAACTCAAATTCAGTTTGGGTTGATTCTTCAGGCTCCGCAGGGATGGACGGCTCGGTCTGCGACACAGCGACCGCCGCATCGGCCACTTCCGCCACGGGAAGAACTGCGGCAGGGGCGAGCAGTGACTTGATTTCCTTGAGGGTGCATCGCAGTGCGGGGGCCTGCCTGAGGCATCGCCGCGCGATGTCTGCGAAAGGCTCTGGCATTTGCTCCGGGACGACCGGATCGCCGCCCGCTGACTTGTCCCACGCAGGCTTGTGTTGGGTCAGAGCTTCGACGAGCGTAACGCCGAGCGACCACACGTCCGCCGCCGCGGAAATCGGCCACGTTTCAGTCTCCGGTGGGTCGTAAATCTGCGGGGCCGCGGTCGGGTTGATTGAATTGCCAGCGCACTGCAGGCTATCCGTCGACAGCTTCAACTGGTCGCCGATGACCAGGATGTTCGATGGCTGCAGGTGACCATGCACCAGGCCCTTGCCGTGCAGGTAAGAGAGCGCGTCGAGAACCGGAATGAGCATCTCACCTGTTTCGGCCGGCGTGAGAGGCCGTGCCGGAAGCACCTCGGAAAGCGACTCTTCCGGCAGCTCTGTCACCACGTAGAGCAGTTCCCTCCCGTCGATCGCGCAGCGCCCGTGGGCGAACAAGCGCGCCAGGTGAGGATGAGAAAGGCCGGCTGAGGCTGCCCATGCCTCCATTTCGCCCTGCGCATCTTCCGCATCAGCCGAAATGAGCCAGATGGCAGCTTTCTGGGTTTGAGCCCCTTCGAATTCAGTACGGAAAACACCGCGCTGTCCAACGGTGCCTAACCATTCAAGGAGGGGGAATCTCCCATCGAGGGTGCGTCCTGTAAAACTTGTCAACACTTCCGTATTCATCACTCTTACCATCTTAATTCCAGAGCGGAAGGCGTCGGTTCGGTCCCGCACTCGAAGTCCGGCGCCTGACCCCCGTTCCTGTAACATTGCGCAAGGAAGGCGATTCTCGTGACTGACGTTCAACAAGACGTTACTATGCTTTTCCTTGAGTTTTCGCGCCAAAAGCTGCTGCAGCAGTACTGGCCACGGCTGCGGACGTGCGTGGAGCCTCTGACAGACGAACAGGTCTGGTGGCGTCCTAACCCGGCCAGCAACAGCATCGGGAACCTGATCCTGCATCTCAATGGCAATGTGGGGCAGTGGCTCGTGGCAGGGTTTAGTGGCCAGGAAGATCACCGCAACCGTCCCGCGGAATTCAACGAGCGCGAAGGCCTCTCCGCCCGCGCCCTTCTCGATCAACTGGGCGCGACCATGCAGCAGGCGTCGGAAGTGTTGACGCGCCTTTCCCACGCCGATCTTGTCGCTTCCTATGAAATTCAGGGCTACCACGTCAGTGGCCTCGAAAATGTTTACCAGGTCGTGGAGCATTTCGGATTGCACTACGGACAGATTCTCTACATCGCGAAGGCTCAAAGCGGTGCGGATCTGGGGTTCTATCGCGAGTTGAATGCGACTGGCCGGGCTTCCTGAGGATTGGCTCTATTGATGATTGGCGGCGCATCCTGGACATGGTGGTTGGGCTTTCACGCAGCCGTGGTGGCGCTTCTCTCCATCGATTGGCTTCTGCAGGGCCGGCGCGGCGACTCGCCCCCCAGCCCGAAAGCAGCGTGGCTATGGACGGCCGTGCTGGCGTTGGCCGCGGCCTGTTTCGCGGGCTGGATCGCGGTTGTGCAAGGCCACGTGCGGGCGCTGGAGTGGGTCGCCGGCTACACCATTGAAACTTCGCTTAGCGTCGACAATCTGTTCGTCTTTCTCGTCCTCTTTCAGGGCTTCCGCATCAGCGTGCGCCGCCAGCACAAAGCACTGATGTGGGGCGTGGCCGGGGCGGTGGTGCTGCGCGCGCTCTTTATCGCCGCGGGGGTCACGCTGCTGCAGCGCTTCGACTGGATCACCTACATCTTCGGCCTCTTCCTGCTCTACGCCGCGTGGCGGCTGGTACGCGGCGGCTCCGCGCGGGCGGCCATTCCCGACTGGATTCGGCGCTTGCAACCTGCCAAGGGATCGCTGCTCCCCGTCATCCTGGCTGTTGAAGTCACGGACCTGCTCTTTGCGGTCGATTCCATCCCCGCGGTGTTGGCCGTCTCGCACGATCCGTTCGTGGTCTACACCTCGAACATCGCAGCAATCCTCGGCCTGCGCTCGCTCTACTTTGCCCTGGCCGCGCTGCTCGATCGCTTGCGCTACCTGCACTACGGCCTGGGCGCGCTGCTGGCCTTCGTCGCCCTCAAGATGCTGGCCGCCCGCTGGTACGATGTCCCCATCACTCTCTCGCTGGCCATCATGGGCGCCATCCTCGCAATCTGCGCAGTGGTGTCGTGGATGGCAGGGAACAGGGAACAGGGAAAAGGCAGGGAATAGGGATCAGGGCGCTTGCGGGTTGGCGGTGTTAGCCAACCCACCCTTGACCCAAAGTCGGGTCAAGGATGGGGCTGCCCCGAAGAGCAGCCCAATTCTTCCCGTTCATCTTTTGGTACGGCCAATCCGCTTGATTCGCTCAAGTTACTGTGGGGGCGTTGCTGTTCCTGACTGGTTCTGTGGAACAGGCACCGGTTGCGCGGGTTGTCTGGGAGGCTGCATTTCAGAAGCCGCGCCGGGGGCGCTTTCCTGGATGCCGATTGCGTCGCCGGAAACGACCAACTCAACGCGGCGGTTCTGGGCGCGGCCCGAGTTCGTGGAGTTATCGGCGATGGGATGGCTTTTGCCAAAGCCCTGCGACGTCATGTTGGCCTGTGCCACACTCTGGGAGCCGAGGTAATCGCGCACGCTGCCGGCACGTTCTTCTGAGAGCTTCTGGTTGTATTCCTCTGAGCCGATGTTGTCTGTGTAGCCCTCGACCTGCAGCTTGAGGCCGGGATAGGCGAGCAGAATTCCGGAGACCTTGGCGAGCTTTTCGCGAGCTTCAGTCTTCAGCGTGTACTTGTTGAAGTCAAACAGCACGTCGGACATGTTGACGATGAGGCCGCGCGCGGTTTCGGTGGTCTGCAATACCTGGTTGAGCTGATTCTTCAGGCGTTCGCGCATCTGTTCTGCCTGCTGGGTGGCCTGCTGAGCGCTCTGTTCGGCTGCCTGCTGGGCGGCGCGAGCCTGGGCGGCCTTGGCTTCGGATTCCTCCTGGGCAGCACGAGCCTGCGTGGCGCGGGCCTCGGATTCGCGGGCTGCGGCATCAGCCTGAGCGCGTTTGGCGGCTTCCTGGTCGGCGGCTGCTTGGGATTGTTGCGCCGCTGCCTGGGACTGCTGTGCGGATTGTTCGGCGTTCAGGCGTGCCTGGCGCTCGGCCGCTTCGTCTTCCGCCTTGATCTTGCGGATGGTGATGATGCGGGCATCTTCCGCAGTCTGGACGGCCTCGCGTGCGTAGGTGATGATCTGCTTGCGCTCGCCCTTGTGGTCATCCATATCCTGGGCGTTCCGCAAGGATATATTGGCGGTGGCCATGGTGTCGGACGCGTATTTTTCAGCGCCGGCCGCATCGGCAATCTGGACCGCATTCATGGCTTCGTAGAGCTCAAGAGGCGAGCGCTCACTGCGCGTGATGGGATGCAGCACCGAGTGGCGGCCCGCGGTCTCAGCGTAAGCGCCACGCGGCAGCAAGGTGTAGTGCGCGTTGATCTGCTCGATGACACCCTGGGTGCGATCTTCAACGACATTCTGCATCACCACCAGGTCGCTGGGCATGGTGACCGCGTAGTAGGGCTCCGCGGTGATGATCAGGCCGAATGCCTGGAGGTTGGCGGTAACTGTCATTTCGTTCTTGTCTTTCCCGCCGGTGGGAAGCACCTCGCCCAGATTGACGGGGCGGCCTTCAGGCGTGATGGCCCAAAGAACATAGGTCAGATACTCGGGGCCGAAGCCATTGGCTGGGCTCAAACCCTGCAAATGAATTTCGACTGAGGTGCGACCGGCGCGGCCCTCTACTTTGGCCGTGCCCTTGGCCTGGGGCATCAGGGTCGTGCCCTCGAAACCGATCTTGGTGGGTCCGTTGCGATGAAAGTAGTTGATCGCGGGAATGTCGCGGGCGACCACCTGGATCTTGTAGAGCGGCACGCCATCGCCGATTTCGACCGGCGCCTGCTGTGCCTCGTCCGGGTGATTTGGCTTCTCTGTAGGATTCGCCTCCTGCGCGCTCAACCATCCCGACGCCGCCAGTACCAACACCAGAACGCTGTACTTACCATTGCTTTTGATCATGTGGTTCAACCCCTTCTGTGCCGGTGAGCATGCGCAACGCGTTTCGCAAGCAGTTGCCACACAGATCCGGATTCACGCCATGCAGATGGATGCCATGCTCATGGAGTAAGTTGTTTAGCGCGAAGGGCGGTACAGTTAAGCCGTATTGAATCAATGAGTCATGACGTCAACCGCACAAGGAGTTTTTTGGCCCCGTGCTAGTGTCCTTTCCCAGAAGTACGTCAAACAAATCCTGTCATCCTTGTATCTCTAAA
>PLXP01000210.1 GCA_003151435.1 Acidobacteriaceae bacterium | reverse complement strand
AAACTGTAGAAGATGAGTCAAGGGCCGCTGCGCTTCCGCGTAGCGGCCTTTGCTGTTTGGAAGCGGCAGCTCCGTGCGTCGACGAATCGTCTTCCCTGCTGCCGGTGGCGAAGAGAATCCCTACGACGAACAGGAAAACGATCAGCGAGACGACGAAAAACGGGGCTCCCCATTGGAGAGCCCCGTTCGAGTGTTGCGGCAATTCCTACTGCTTCGGCCCGCCGCTGGGATAATCCACGCGAATGGTCAGAATTTCGTAGGGATGGATGGGCGCCTTCACCACGTCGCCTGATATTGGCAGCGCAGCCCCTTCGGGCGTTTCCATCATGTTGGTCACGGTGGCGCCGGTGGCGCCCACGGGCACGTGGAACTCCACCGTCGAGTCCTTGCCCGCCCACTCGTAGACGCGGAAGATCAGTCCGTTCGTGTCTTCTGCCTTCTTGACGGCGGTGAGAATAACGTTCTCCGGCGTCACGGAAGCAAAGGAGTGGCTGGCGGGCAGCGTCCCTGGGTGGGCCGCGGTCACCACCGCCGTCAGCGGGTAGTTGTACTCCCAGCCGTGGCGGATGGTGAGCGCTTCTTTCCAGGTTCCCGCGTGCGGATAGAGCGCGTAGTGGAAGTGATGGTGCCCGCGGTCGGCCTCCGGATCGGGATCGATCGGCGAGCGCAGCAGCGTAAGCCGCAGCACGTTGCCCGCTGCGTCGTAGCCGTACTTCGACTGGTTCAGCAGGCTCAGGCCATGCACCTTGCCGTCAGCGCCTGCGCCGGAGAGGTCGGCCCAGCGCAGCGCCGGAACCTCGAACTTCGCCTTTTCCCAACTGTTGTTGCGGGTGGTGGGCCGGTCGATGGTGCCGTAAGGAATCTCGTAGGTGGCAAAGCCGCTCGTCGCCGCCAGCGGGAAGGCTGCCTTGAGCAGGATGTGGGTTTCGTGCCAGTCGATCTCGTTGTCGATGTCGACATTGTCGGAGCCCTCCGCAAGGCGGATGGTTTGCACGAACTTCGAGCCCTGCCAGTGGCGTGTAACCCGAATTCCAGAATCCCCACTCTTGCCGTCGAGCCGCTCCACCGCGTCCGCCTGATCGATCACGGTCGGCGCTACATCCAGCGTGCCGGGATCGATGTTCCAGGCGTCGTAGTCCTTCGGCTTGTCCTTGAAGAACTGCAACTGGTTGCCGCAGGCTCCCTTGGCCAGGGCCTCGAAGTTTCCTTTCTTGTCGAAGAGGCTCGTGATGCAGCCGCTCTTCGCGTCAACGACCACGCGCAGATTCTGGTTGCTGACCGACAGTGTGCCGGCCTTTTCAGTGGACTCCGCTTTCCCCGCGTTCGCCGTCCCGTGGCCGGTTCCGGCGCCAAAGTTCGACTTCGCGGTTCCGACCTGCAGCACCTTGTAACCGAGCGCCGGTACGTTGTTGACCGGAACCAACAGCTCCGCCATCTCCGTCTTCGGATCCAGCGAAGTGATGGTAGCGACCACAACCTTTCCGTCGCTATCCCTGAGCGCGGCAACTTCCTTGCTCGCGCCGTCGTAGTGAACCTTCACCGCGACCTCGCCCGAGCGTTCCCAACCGAGGGGATTGAAGACCACGATCGATTGGCCCTCGGCGCCCTTCTCGCCTTGAGCGGTGTCGATCTTCTCCGCCACCGCGTCCAGCGCTCCGGCCTTGATCTCGTTGGTCGACCAGCGGACCACGTCGAAGTCCTTCTGGGCGTCCTTGTAGATCACGCCGATGCCCGAGCCGGGAGCCAGATCGTGGAACTGGTTGAAGAGAGCCTTCTTCCAATCCTCCGTAAGTTCCGCGCTGGGGTAATTCGATCCATAAAGCCAGGCAATCGAGGAAAATTTCTCGGCGTTCAGCAGCTCCACTTCGCTCTGGCGGATGTTGCGCTTCTGGTTGGCCTGGGTGGTAAAGATGCCGCGGTGGTATTCGAGATAAAGCTCGCTCTTCCACGTCGGAATGACCACTTTTCCTGCGACCGCCGCGGGCTTCGTATATCCCTTGGCGATGGAGGCATAGTCCCAGGTCGGGCTCTCCGGGGCAATCTGCTTCTCCACCTTGGAGAAGAATGACTGCGCGGTGCCGAACTCGAACTTGGGAACCACGCGCGAGGAATCGGTCCAGTGCAGGCCCTCCTCCAGAGTGGCGCGCGTGGGGCCGCCGCCGTGGTCGCCGACTCCGTAGAGGTACAGGGCGTCGGTTGCGCCCGGTGCGTTGGTGCGGACCTCGGCCAGCTTGCTGCTGGGCCCGGTCGGGGTCAGATCCGAATTGAAATTGCCAAAATACGTCAGGACTTTGGAGCCGTCCGGCGACTCCCACCAGAAGAGCGAGAGCGGCAGATTATTGGTGTCGTTCCAGCTCAACTTGGTGGTGACAAAGTAATCCACGCCGCTCTTCTTGTATATCTGCGGCAACTGCCAGCTGAAGCCGAACGAATCCGGGTTCCAGCCAATCCGCACATCCGTGCCATAGGCCTGCTTGAACCAGCGCTTGCCCACCAGCAACTGGCGCACCAGCGACTCGCCGTCGGGCAGGTTCAGATCCGGTTCCACCCACATGCCGCCCACAATCTCCCAGCGCCCTTCCTGGATGCGCTTGGCGATTTCGGCATTCAGGGTGGGATACTTCTGCGCCATCCACTCGTTGTAGGCCGCGGCCGACTGCGTAAAGGTGTAGGTGGGGTACTCGCGCATCAGTTGCAGCGAAGTGCCGAAGGTGCGCCGCACCACGTCCACGGTTTCCGTCCAGGGCCACAGCCAGGCCGCGTCGATGTGCGACTGGCCGTTCAGGGTGACGGTATTCTGCTTCATCAGCGGCTTCAGGACTTCCAGCTTGGCTTGCGCGTCCTTCAGGCTCGCCTCGAATTTCGCCTGGTCATGCGCATCCAGCGCCTTCAGGTCGATCGCGCTGACGGCCGCGTCGAGCGCCGCCAGGGACGCCGTATCTCCGGGCGCCAGCGAGGGAATCAGCTGCTTGGCCGAGAGAATCTCCTGCCGCAGGTCCTCGGGGCTCAGCGCCTTGTCGGGAAAATCGATGCGCAGCGTCACGCCCTGGAAGGTCTTCTCGCCCGGGGTCGCCAGCACCTTGACGGCCACCGTCACCTTGTCGCCGGGCTTGGCGTCTTCAAACAGCGCCATCGGCTCCAGGTCTTCGCCCATCGCCGCACGCTTGCCGTTCATGTTGATGATCTGCGTCACGTGGGCGTTCCCCGCGTCCACGTTGAGCTGGAACCAGACTCGCGCTCCGGTCAGGTTGTAGCCCTTCAGCGTCTCCGGTATCTGGTAGGTCTGGCGAAACCACACCGAGTCGGCGCCGAGTTTGCCATCCGTGGCCACCGGCTTCCAGCCGCTTTCATCCAAGTTCACCCGCTCGCCATGGGCCAGGTCGCCGGTGTGGATCTTCCATGCGCCGTCGGGCAGTTCGTGCATCCCGGAGAGCCGCCCGATCACTGCGGAAAAGGCTCCGGATTGCGCGGAGGCGCGCTTCAGCTTCAGCTCCATCGCCTGCCC
Organism: Acidobacteriaceae bacterium; assembly: GCA_003151435.1. Classification (GTDB taxonomy): domain Bacteria; phylum Acidobacteriota; class Terriglobia; order Terriglobales; family Acidobacteriaceae; genus Telmatobacter. The sequence continues at coordinate 8,476 of PLXP01000210.1, read as the reverse complement.
CTGCGTCACCTTGCCGTCGATCTCCGTCCCCTCCTTGTTGATCACGCCTTCGAATGTCACATGAAGGTTGTCGATCGTGAAGGTGAGCTTGGAGTCCTTGAACGTGGTCGTGGTCACCGGAATGGCGTATTGGCCCTGGTCGACGCTGTCAGTCGTCGCAGTCAGGCTGCCGTCCTTGCCCTCAAAAATGTGCAGGTCGACGCGCAACTGCGGGCCGCCTGCATCCAACGTGCCGGTCCAGTCGCCGACCACCTTCGATTGCGCCCAGCCGAACGGCGAAAACGCCACAACGGCAAGGGCGAAAAGAGCGAGTCTTCCAAAAATTCGGTGTTTCATCGATCTCCTGATGTGCGCGGAGAGCTATCTCAGGGTTCGCCGCGCTGTTCGGTTTGTGCTTGAATTCAGCTTTTTGGTCCACGGTAGCGGGTCTTCCCTGCCGCTGGGCCAGCCCGGCGGTTGCGCGGGCTGCGGGCCATCAGCGGCAGGGCTCCTGAAGTGTTGGCAAGGGTTGCAACCGCTGCACCCCGGTCGGGCGTTCGGCATTTCAATTTGGCGACTGGAAAACCGGCGATTAGTCTCCCCGAAAATACTAAGCGATGGCGCAAAGCCCCGGCTTCTTCAATCCGTAATTTGTTGCGGATTTGGTGCCGGAGGCCGCGCAATCACTTTCCCGCCCGAGCCTGCTCCAGGTACTCCACATAGCCCAGCAGTGCGCCCCAGTGATAAAAGCGGTCGCTGCTCTGCACATCGTCTCCAACGCCCAGCATGGCGTTGTAGTTCTCATGCACGTGGCCCTTTTCCGTCCATTCCTTCAGGAAAAGCGCATAGGACTTTTGGGCAAACTCGCCGCGTGTCTTTTCGTCGTTGCAGTTTCTGAGTCCCAGGTAAACCAGGTAGTTCATCGGCCCCCAGATTCTGCCCCGCCAGTAGTCCTGATCGTGAAAAGCAGGATCGTTGCGCGCGATGGAAGGAATCACCCACTCGCCCCAGAACTCCTGGGGGTTGAGCAGGTGCTTCTCGATCATCGCGCGGGCCTGTTCCGGCGTGGCCGCGTGGGCCAGCATGGGATAGAAGTTGGTGGGCGATAGCCTGGTGTTGAACTGCCCGGTGTGCAAATCCTTGTTGAGAAAGATCCCTGCGCGCTCGTCCCAAAGCGTTGCGAGTTTGCTCCTGAAGCGCGCGGCGCGGTCCTTCAGTTCCTTCGCCTCCGCAGGCTTCCCCAGGGTCTCCGCCATCTCCGCCAACGCGTCGCAATCGGCAATGTACAGGCTCATCAGCCCCACATCCGCGTACTCCAGCACGTGCGACTGCTGGTTGTACGTCGTCGCGTCGTACATCGGACTGTTGTCCAGCCCCGACTCCAGAATCGCTCCGGCGCGGGTGCCGCGCGTCCCGTCGTCCAGATTGGCCGGGTTGCTGTCGCCGTCACTGCCCCATGCCAGGTAGCCCTGGATCTGGCGATGCTCGTCCCACCAGCGGTTCCAGCGCATCAGCGGCTGGAAGGCATCCTCCAGGAACCACCGCTCGTGGAATTGCTTGTACAATCCCAGCACGGTAATCGCGCCCACCGGCGGCTCCGAGCGGTCGAAGCTCTTCCAGCCGCCCGGCCTGGCGTAGTTCGGCACAAAGCCCTGCGGCGTCTCCTCGCGCAGGGTCTCGATGGCGTCGGCATAGGCCAGGTCGTGGTCGCCGATCCCCGCCATCGTTGCCGCAAAAAACGTATCCCAGTCGAAGATCACGTAGCCGCCCCAGCCCACGCTCCACACCCGGCTCACCGGCGAGACCACGCGGCTCTTCTCCGGCTCGTAAATCGTGTCCCAGCCCAGCGTGGTTTCAATCGCGTCCACAATCGGCCCGTTCTTGCCCGCGGCGGCGATGGATTGCTCGTAGGCTGCCTTCTGCCGTGCAATCGCCGCTTCCATCTCCTCCACGCTGCGGCGCTTGCCGGTACTCACCCCCACCGGGGCGGTGAAATCGGCCGCAAAGTACGGCCCTCCCATCGGCAAGGCAATGTACTGGCTCTGCTGTTCCTTGGTGCAGGTACAGTAAACCGGCACCGTTCCCGATGCGCCGCGCTCCTCGATGGAATCCTCGCGCTTCAAAACCGTGCCCGGCCGGTTCCACAGGAAATCCACAGAGAAAACAATGGTGGGCGGCAGCGCCGAGACAGGCGTCGAGGGCAGAGGGCTCGCCAGCACCACCAGGTCGTTGCCGTCCCGCGCGCTCTGGATGCGCCAGTTGTGCCCCCTCCACGCAATCTTCAGTTCGGTATACCTTCCATCCCAGGAGTGCGCTCCCGGCGTCACCTGCTCCGCGCCGGCGTCCATCCTTCCGATCAGCGCATCCTTCAGAAATGCATCGCCATTCAAGGCGCTGTTGTGCTTGAGCCCCACGTGAATCGCCAGCCCGTCCGGCAGCAGAACCTGGGTCGCCACGCTATGTACGTCCCAGGTGTTCCATCCCTGCGCCAGCCTCTGTTGCACCGCGCGGTACGCAGCGGAGGCCGCTGCCGCGTCCTTCCCGCCAGCGGCCAATCTCGATGGAGCCACGGCCGATGCGGAAGCGCCTGTCTGCGCCTGCGCACTCAACGCGGAAACAACGATCAGAAGGCCCGCGAGAAGAAGCGCGGCAGAAATTGCACGGGTTTTGCTGAAAAGTTGCATCGAGGTCCTCGAAAGCGGTTCTTGGCCACTTGAATTGAGAGCCGTTAAAGACAATGTCTTTGAACCAGTCCGAGTATAGTACCGGCCCAGCCTCCCCTGAGCCGAACCCGCAAGCCCCTGTAATCCAAGGCTTTCCCGCAAGTCTCACCATACGGGACACCGTCCCATCTTCTTGGGCGCATACTGATCTCTAGGCCAGATTTGCGGGTGCGCCCCCCCCCTTGGGTTCGCCGTGACCATCGCTCTCATGGAGTTGGAGCGGTATACACAGGCGCGGATCGCCGCGCTACTTTTGCGGAACAAGATCGTTTCCGACTGGCTCTGCATCCGGTATCCGGTTGTCATAGTCGATGAATTTCAAGACTGCACAGGAGNNAGGAGGGCGACGCGACGCCCTCGCGATTCATCCGCAAACGGCGCAGCGTCGCATCGATAAGACTGGATCGCAACACAGAAGCGGTCTGACGCTCAGCGCTTGGGTCAGGAGAGAGCACGACCGTCGATGAGTTCGATCGCGTCGCTCGTTCAGCTGGCATCGGCCGAATCGTGGCCAAGCAGGGCTTCGTAAGCGAGGACGACCTTCTTCTCGAAGAGTAGGTAGTCAACGTTGGAGATTTTCAACGGGCTGCAGTGAGGCCTGGCGGGGATGACGGTTCCGTGTAGCGCCCGTCGAGCAGGGAAGGCCGGACGAGATTCCAGTGATGCGAGAGTGCTCCTTTCGGGTTGTGGCTGGATGGCTATCGCACGAGGCGGAAACATCAACGCGGATCCCAGCAACCGGGAGGCTGCTTTGGCGAGAAACTTGACTGGTCGAGCGAATTAAGAGAAGGGGCAACGGGGGTGAGGCGGAGAGTTGAAATTTCTGAGATCTGAGAAGCGGCGATTTTCAGTTGTCAGAGGCCAAGATTTGCGGCCGCGCTTTCCTGGAACAGCTGGGCGCATCCAATGGGAGCGGGAGAAAGATGCGCGTGGGAGAGCAATGTGGATGCGGGGAAGATGAGCCAATGGGCACCTCCGGGAGCAGCGGAATACTGCTGCATTCGGCGCAAAATTAACTGCGCTAAACCCGCGAAGTCCAATGACATTTTGTGTGTGGAGTATTCCTGTCTGGAGTTATGCGCGCCCGCCGGAATCCATAACGCGCCATTCTGCGCAAAGCGGTTTCCTTTGGCATGGATCGCTGACCGGGAATGGCTGCGGCGTTAAGCCTGCACATAAAGCCGGGGGAAAAAGATCTCCAGCGAATCAGTCGGGAAGCGGAGCGAAACCGGCCCCTTCTGTGTTGCTGAGGCGAGCAACCCCTCGGCCACAACATCGTTCAAGACGCGGCGGGCTGAGCGTTCCGGCAATCCAGTAATGCGCGCTGCTTCGCCGCGGTCGTATTCCCCTCGCATCAGCGCCTCCTCAAGAAGCCGCGAGGATTCGGGCTTGAGAGTATTGCTCTGCGCGACATACTTTTTGAATCGTCCCGCGAGGGCTTCGATCTCGAACAGGCCGGACATGAATGTGACTTGGTCAAGAGACACGTTCAGAAACCACAGAGTGAATTCCTTTAACGCACGTAAAGAGAGATTACCCCGTCCATCCAGATCATTTTGGCGCGGTGTGTCGGCATAATCCATCATTTGCTTGTACTCACTGCGACTTTTAAGCCCGCGCGCCAAACCTCGGGAAACCGACCAGAGACCGTGAGCGCCAATTCCGGCCGTATGCGCCATCGCATGACTCATGAGTCTGCTGACGCGTCCATTGCCGTCCGGGAACGGATGGATATAGTTCAGGCGATGATGCGCTGCCGGAAGAGCGAGGATACGAGATCCCTTGCCTTGTCCCTGCTGACGATAACGCGCCTCAAAGTGCCTCATGAAATCAGGAACGCGATTGCTCGATGGTGGCAGATGCTGGCCCACGGCGACATCATGTTCGGGCAGGGACCGCCATTCCCCTGGTTCCATTGCGAACTCCCGACCCGCTCCCTTGATCCGCAACATGGACTCCGGAGCATCCCGATAGAACTCTCGATGAAGGTAGAGAATGAAGTCCGACGATGTTGGGTCGGGCAGTCGACCGTTGGCAAACAATTCGTCCACCTCGCCCTGAACGCGCACGTGCGCTTTGGCTTCGAGCTGAAGATCGCGACGCTTTTTATCCTGATCGAGTTCTCCTGAAAGAGCCCGTTCGATGTCGCGTGGACGGGTGTGGTGGCCTTCGATCAGGTTGCTGTAGTAGGTGTTCATGATGCGCACGAGGTCCGCGAGATTGGACGCTGTCCTGGGATGCAGTGCTGAACCAAGGGTGGCTGCTTTCGCGGAAAGTTCCGCCACGACGTCCGTGATGTTCGTCGGAGCGTCTTCGAGCAACGCGGGCTCGATCCGATCGCCGGTTTCAATGGCTGTCATGCACTGATCCTCAATTTGCAACGAAAATGGCCGAAGTTGTGACTTTCGATTCTATTCATTCTAAAATAAATAGATGGATTATCGGAAGATTTTGGCCGATCTTTTGGCCGATCTTCCGCCCGACGAACTGAGGTGTTGAGATCCTTGCCACTAACCGGATTTTGGCCGATAATATTCGTCTGCAAGTCACATATTTTGAGTAATTTACCAGCATTGATCGAGATTTTGGCCGATCGGTTGGCCGATCCTGGCCTCTGAACTGGCATCGAGAGAAGGGAGAGATCCTGAATGGATGACACCACAACCCCATCCTCAGTTCGACGCGAATTGAACCAGAAGTTCGACGCCCTCTCGATCTTCAGGAGAGATCGCGCGAGCGCTCTCTATCACTTCTGCGTGGCGGTCGAAATGAGCACCTATCCCTACACCGCCGACCCGGACTTGGTGATGGCCATGGGCCGGCGTGTCTTGGAAGCGAGTATGCGGGCCATCCCCGGAATCTACCGCAACTGCCCGGCTGTTTCTGCGGCGCCAACGGTTCAGTTCAACCCTGCCGCCTTTGCTGAAGCCATGGAACTGGTTGAATTTGCATTTTGCTACGACCAGATCATGTACTGCTTTGAATTGGTCGATCGTGGACAGTTCGAGGTTCGCTACGACCTGCTGGAGCAGCCCACCATCTTTATCTACGCCTCGGGCGAAGAGAGCGCTGCCGACACTCTGCTGCGCAGCCACGAAAAAGATTCGAATATCGAACTGGCCACCGAGGCGGATAAAGCGGTCATCATCGAGCTCGCACACGAGGCAACACGGGAACTCGAAAAGACGATCCTCTTCTTTGATCCGGATGCCATTTCGTATCCCATTACTCCTGCTCTGAGAGCCGTGGCCAGGAGATGGGCAAGGGTCCTCACAACCGCCCGGAAATGGGAGTTCCCGGAGGACCTCCACATTGGGAACGTGACATTTGGCGAGGTGCGGAAATTCTGGGGCGCTTTAGCGGCGATCGCATGTATTCATGACACAGCGCACCTGATCGTCGCTCAAGCCAACGCCGGAAATCGCCCCCGAGGAAGCATCGTAGCCGTGAGGAGCCGGGACGACTGGGGGGAAACTGATTCAGGACATCGGCGGTATCGGCGCCGGTGCAGCGGCGGAGCTGCTCTGGTGGTATACGTTCGATCCCAAGGTCTCGGCAGCGAGCGTTCCCATTCAGCCATTTTTTGAGATTCTGCCCGGCCACCTGATTGTGCCGATGAATCTCATTACGGATAGCAACGTCGAGCGCAACCTACAGAAGCTCCTGAATAGGCACCCCAACCTGCGATCGTTCTACGAGACGGTCAAAAATGCGAAGGAGAGCATCGCGCTGGCGCACCTCAGCAGTCTCTTCCCGGCCATGGACTTTACCGTCAAGCCAACGGTGATTATCAAGGGTGTCACCGATGCAGATCTGCTTGTCTATGACTGCGCCTGCGGATTCGTGCTGGTGATTCAGCACAAATGGCTGATCGCCCCGGAAACGGTATCCGAGTCGAGTTCCAACGATGAGCAGTTGAGCGAAGGAGTGAGGCAGGCGCTTGAGGCAATGGACGTCTTCCGCAAGGACCACGCTCTTCTTCGAAGGGTCCTCGAACTCAAGGATGATCAGCCGATCGACAGGGTCGAGGCGGTGGTCATCTGCCGGGGCGCGGAACAAACCGGCTTTCTTGGAAAGCCCGCGGTCCCCGTTGTGCTGGAGCGCGCCTTCGAAGAGCTGTGGGGACAATCTTCCCTCTCTCTCGCGAAGCTATGGGAGAAGCTTTCTTCCCGACCGGATCATGCGCGCGCAGCAGGCCGGTACGGGGACACCGCAGCACCGTTGACCGTCGGGGGCCTCAAGTTCTCGTTTCCAGCTCTCTCGCTGGAGGTGCGACCATGAAAGGAGCGAAAGTGTCCGGCATGAACCGAAATGCGTTGCAAATCCTCGGGCGGGTAGCCCGACACGGCGAGATGCCGCTCGATGAATCCATCCGGATGAGCCATAAGAGGGGCGGCGATCACGTACTCGTTCGTGCTTGAGGTCGGCGAGGATGCGCGACCAGTGAAGGATGCTGCGCTCCGTACGCGCTTGTCGCCCCTGCGCCTCCTTGAGCTTGCGTTCTGCGTGGCGCATCCGACGGCGCCGGATCCGGTCGAGCTGAGGATCTGTGGGCATTCCGAGTTTCAATCCTGAATGTCCAGAGTATTACGGACATACACCTCCGGCATCAGCGCCGTGGTTGAATTTGACGATCCCACGACCCTGAGAACCATGGCAATCGGGATTCCGGTGGGCGGCAACGGAAGGGCCTCGGCCTCAGAACGGAGTGCAGAGCCGTCGCGGATCCGCCAAGGGGAACGTATACTGGCGTATCTTTTGATTCCGACTGAAGACGACTCGGCTTTTTTGGACTGCTGCAAGCAAATTCCATTCTCGGAATCCTCTATAGGAGTCAGAAATGAAAACCTTGTCACGCCGCGATCTTTTGAAGACCAGCCTGCTTGTGCCTGCCGTGGCGGCGGCTCACGGAATGGGCCCCATCGGCGCTGCAATCCAGGTCACCGGGGAGGGGACTGGCCCGGTTCCCGCCAGCGCCCCGCGCAAATCGATCATGTCGGGCGCGGGACGCGAGCGTCTGCTGCTGGATTTCGGTTGGCGATTCCACCTTGGAAATGCCAACGACCCGGCGAAGGACTTTGCCTTTGGGAGTGGAAGGACCGGAAGCTTCCAGAAGACGGGAAGCTTTCTTCCCGCCGGTTCCCTGGCTTTCGACGATGCTGACTGGCGAGCTGTGGATCTGCCCCACGATTGGGCGGTCGAGTTGCCGTTCGAAAACGACGCTGCGCTTGCCAGCAAGGGGTTCTACCCATTGGGTCGGAGCTACCCGGCCACGAGCGTCGGCTGGTACCGCCGTGTCTTTGAACTCTCCGCAGCAGACGCGGCCAAGCAGATCACTATTGAGTTCGATGGCTCCTACCGGGAGACGATGGTCGTCTTCAACGGCTTCTACATCGGGCGGCACAGTGGGGGTTACGACCCCTTCAGCTTCGACGTGACCGATTTTGCCACTCCGGGCGCGCCCAACGTCCTGCTGGTGCGCGTCGATGCAACCTCGAGCGATGGCTGGTTCTACGAGGGAGCGGGAATCTATCGCCATGTCTGGCTGGTAAAGAAGGACCCGGTTCATGTGAAGCAATGGGGGACCTTGGTGACCGCCGAGGTCCGGACAAGCGAAGCCGCCCTCACGATCCAGACAGAAGTGGATAACAAGGGACGGGCCGCGCAGAACGTACGCGTGGTCTCCACAATTCTCGATCCCTCCGGAAAGGAAGTGGGAAAAGAAGCAGCAAGCCCCGTGTCAATCCCTGCGGGAGGAGAACAGACCTACAGCC